>JAJDAI010000022.1 GCA_029261955.1 Deltaproteobacteria bacterium
CGCCCCGACGGCGTGCTGATCGTCGCCGACTCGACCCACCTGGAGACGAACCTCTACCTCGCGCTCCAGGTCGCCGAGCTGGGCCTGCCGGCCGTGCTCGTGCTCAACATGATCGACGAGGCCAAGGCGCAGAAGCTCGACCTGGACCTCGCGGGCCTGAGCGAGCACCTGCACCTCCCCGTGGTCGCAGTCAGCGCCCGCAGCGGCGAGGGCGTCGAGGAGCTGCTGCCCCGCGCGCTCGCCAGCCTGGACCGCAGCCACACCGCACCCGCCATCGAGCTCCCGCAGGCGCTGGTGCAGGCCGCGAAGACGATCGAAGCCGCGCTGCCCGCGGAGTGGACCGGCGACGCGACCCGCGCCCGAGCCGTGGCCCTCTGGGCGCTGCTGTCCGTCGAGGACTCCGACGAAGAGGACTCCCCGCCCGCCCTCGTGGCCGCGGTGCAGGAGGCGCGCGCCGCGCTCCAGAAGCGCAACATCGAGCCCGACCAGTCGTTGGTCGCGACTCGCTACGCCTTCGTCGACCAGAAGCTCGTGCCCTGCGTGCGCCGCACGCCGAACCAGGGCCCCAGCCTGACCGACCGCCTGGACGCGGTGCTCGTGCACCCCGCCTGGGGCTTCGTGCTCTTCCTGGCGATGATGACCCTGCTCTTCCAGGGCCTCTTCAGCTGGTCCGACCCGGCCATCGGCCTGGTGGAGGCGGCCGTGGGCGCCCTGGCGGATCTCGCCCGCGCGGTGATGCCCGACGGCCTGTTCGAGGACTTCATCGCCGACGGCCTGATCGCCGGCGTGGGCTCCGTGCTCGTCTTCCTGCCCCAGATCCTCCTGCTCTTCCTGCTGATCGGCTTCATGGAGGACTCCGGCTACATGGCCCGGGTCGCCTACCTGATGGACCGGATCATGAAGTCCGTCGGCCTGCACGGCCGCGCCTTCGTGCCGATGCTGTCGGGCTTCGCCTGCGCCGTGCCCGCCGTGCTCGCGACCCGGACCATGGAGCGCAAGCGCGACCGCTTCCTGACCATGCTCGTGGTGCCGCTGACGCTGTGCTCGGCGCGCTTGCCGGTCTACACCCTGCTGATCGCCGCGCTGTACCCCGTCGGGGACGACAGCAACCTGCCGGTCCAGGGCTTGATGCTCGCCGGCATGTACGTCTTCTCGGTCGTCGTCGCCCTCGTGGCCGCGATGGTGCTCGGCAAGACCGTGCTCAAGGGCCGCAACGAGCCCCTCCTCATGGAGCTGCCGCCCTACCGCATGCCGCGCTGGAGCACGGTGTTTCGCATGATGTGGGACCGCACCCGCGTCTTCCTCACCGAAGCCGGCACCGTCATCCTCGCCTGCACCGTCATCCTCTGGGTGCTGCTGACCTTCCCGCAGGTGGACAGCACCCGCGCGGCCGGCATGAGCGCGGACGAGCTGGAGGCCACGTCGCTTCAGGAGTCCTACGGCGGCCGCATGGGCCAGCTCATCGAGCCGGTCATCGCGCCCCTGGGCTTCGACTGGAAGATCGGCGTGGGCCTCATCGGGAGCTTCGCGGCCCGCGAGGTCTTCGTGGCGACCATGGGCGTCGTCTACGGCGTCGGCGGCGACGTGGACGAGGAGTCCACGACCCTGCGCCAGCGCATCCGAGCCGAGCAGCACGCCGACGGCCGGCCCGTCTACACGCCGCTCGTGGGGCTGTCGCTGATGGTCTTCTTCGCGCTGGCCTGCCAGTGCATGAGCACCCTGGCCGTGGTCAAGCGGGAGACGCGCAGCTACCGCTGGCCCCTCTTCCTCTTCGCCTACATGACGGTGCTGGCCTGGATCTGCTCGTTCGTCGTCTACCAGGGCGGGCGGCTGCTCGGCCTCAGCTGAGTCGACGCCGCGCCAGCACGAAGAGCAGCAGGCCCGCGAAGCCGCCGGAGCCACCCACGCTGCAGCCGGCTTCCGGCTCGCCGTAGACGACGTTGCCGTCCTCGTCCTCGGACAGCAGCTCGGGCTCGTAGACGACGTCCGGCGTGAAGACGGCGGGGCTGAACAGGTACTCGCCGCTGGTGTGCGTGCCGAGGTCCAGCACGCCCTCCTGCTGGACCATGTCCTCCCAGAGCGCCTTGAGGCCCTCGCGGGTGTCCTCGACCACGAGGTAGTCGTCGAAGTCCACCGGCTGGGAGTCGGGGTGCATGATCACGAAGCCCATGCGGAACTCGCGCTGGGACTGCGTGTGGTCCGGGATGCGATCGCCGGCCAGGTAGATGACGTCCTCGATCGGGACCTCGATCTCCGTGCCCGTCACCGTGACCGGCTGGATGAAGTTCCACTGGTTCTCGGGCACGTAGGTCTGGACGTTGTAGTAGGGCGAGGTGGCCGGCCCGATGCCGTTCTCGCCGCCCCAGCCCACGGGGTTGCCCACCACCGAGGGGTCGCCGATCAGCGTCCAGGGGGAGACGTCCTCGGGGGGGATGAAGCCCATGAGGTACATGTCCAGCTCGCTGTACGCGATGGGCCACTCGTGGTCGGTCTGCCAGCGGCCCTCGGCCGTCTTGGCCCACTGGTTGCCCTCCATGGCCGAGTTGTCGGTGTCCATGAAGAAGGACCAGTGCGAGTCGTCGCGGCCGAGCATGTCGCCGAAGCCGCCGCGCCGCGTCACGAAGGCGCCCCAGCGGTGCCCCACCTCCTGCCCGAAGAAGGCGGCGTCGCGCACGCTCTCCGTCGAGTTGTAGAGGTAGTCGAAGATGCTGTTCATGAAGAGGTAGCCGTCGAGCTCGGGGTGCGACGGGACCTGCGGGGGGATGAGCTGGCGGCCGATGCCGCGCGTGTCGTTCTGGAGCGTGCCGTAGAGCGCGCCGAAGTTGAGGGACTGGGTCACGAAGATGGTGACGAAGTCGTACTCGTTCTCGTGCGTCTCGAGGTAGGCGGCCAGCGTGCCCTGGAGCGCGTCGCCGCTGAGGCTCTGGTAGGTCCAGGGGCCGCCGATGAAGCTGACGTCGCCCACGTCGCGCACGGTGTAGAGGCCGCCGCGCTCCTCGAGCAGGGCGTAGTCGATGCCCGTCTCGGGGATGCCGACCTGGTAGAGGTCGGGGTGGTCGGTGAAGCAGCGGTGGTCCGGGTGCTCTTCGGCGAACTGCTCGAAGGTGAGCAGCGACTGCCCGAAGGCCGAGGCGGGCAGCAGGAGCAGGAGCGCGAGCAGGCGCATCACTCGATCTCCCCGATGCGCAGGTCGGTCCACTCGGCCGCGAAGGTGGAGCCCTCGGTCAGGCCCGCCTGGGTCACGGTGACGACGCCGCCCGCGACCCGCGCCAGCA
>JAJDAI010000211.1 GCA_029261955.1 Deltaproteobacteria bacterium
GGCGCGGACGAGGTCATCGAGACGACGCGCCTCGGCTTCTCGCTCCTGGCCCACGCTGTGACGATGCCGGGCACCGCCGCGGTGGTCTCCACGGTGGCGGCGGCGGGCGCGCACAGCCTCTATGTGGGCCGCCCGCCCGAGGGGGTCAGCCTGCCTGCCGGCTTCGCGGTCGTGGCCGCGGCGGCGCGCGAGTCCCACCCGGTCCTGCTGATCGGGCTGCGCGATCCCGAGGGCCAGGATCACGTGAACCCCGATGACGACGAGGTCGTCACCGAGGCCCACGGCTTGTTGTACCTGGCTGAGGCAGCGGTGCTGCCCCCGCGCTAGACGATGTGCTGGAGGTAGGTGTCGAGGTCGGAGAGGCTCGGGCCGCTGATGTCGTCAGCAGCCAGGCTGCCGACGCCGACGCCCGCAGCCACGCCTTCGACCATCTGGGGGTGGTCCCAGACGCCGTAGTTGTGAACGGCCTCGTTCGGGTGCGCGAACTCCTTGAGGATCGCGTAGCCGAAGGCGTCCGCCGCCACCGCGTCGGTGCTGGCGATGACGATGCCGGGGGCCGCCTCTTCGCCCAGGGGCACGCCGCCGCCGTTGTTGATGTTCGGGCCGCCGCGGGTCACCGCTTCCCAGGCGTTCAGCACGACGAGGGTCGAGGTGAAGTTCTGGTTGATCTGGGCGATCTGCCGGTAGAGCAGGTTGCCCGCGGTGCTGTGGTTCGCGAGGTTGCCGGGGCGCGCCCGGTCCTGCGGGTGCACGGCGCCGATCAGCAGCTTCTGAGCCATCGTGAAGTTCGCGATGAAGTGCGTCTTCACGTTGGGCAGCGTGATGATGTGGTCGGCGTCCATGATGGGCGCGGGCAGGCGGAAGCCACCCTGCCAGTCCGGCACGATGTCCTGGCCGAACTCGTACCAGTCGACGTTCGTGTCGAGCACCACCAGCTCGGCGCCGATGTCCTCGGTGGCGCCCGCGATGCCGTTGGCCTGCAGGTTGCCGAGCGTGTTCTGGTCGCCGAAGAAGGAGCGGTCACCCACCGTCACGGCGCTGGCGCCGCGGTCCCAGCACATCTGGCCGATCGCGCGGACCATGTCGGGGCTGGTGGAGTAGGGGAAGGGGTCACCCGAGTTGCAGTTCACCTTCAGGAAGACGGTGTCGCCCGGCTGGATGAACTCCAGGCCGTTGCGGCCGACCGTCTCGTTGAGGGCTGCTTCGAGGGCGGCCTGGAAGCTGTCGCCTGCGCCGACACCCACGAGGTAGGTCGGGGCCGGCGTGTCGTCGTCGTCACCGCCGGCGCTGTCGTCGTCGTCACCCTGGCCGGGGTTCGGATCGCAGGCCGCGAGGCCCATGCCTGCGGTGCCTGCACTGGCGGCTGCTGCGTTGCGGATGAACGCGCGGCGGTTCATCTCCTTGGCGAGAAACTCCTCGCCGGCTTCCTTCGACCGAATGATGCGACCCATGGTGGCTCCTTTTCTTGATGCGATGCGCGGGAACATAGCAGGCACACAGCCCGGTGGGGCGTGCTCTGTACGGTACGCTGAGGCTGCCGGATCGCAGGCCTGCGTGCCCGGCTTCGCTGACTCGCGGCGGCTGCGATCGTTGCACCGCCCGCGACGGATTCTGGGAGGCTGAGGCCGGTGCCCGACGACCCCAAGATGGACGATCTGCTCTCCGGCCGGGACAAGCGCTCCAAGGACGCCGCGGCCTGGGACGAATTCACCCGCGCCTTCGACGGGAAGGGACCCGCGCGGCCGGAGCCGCCGAAGCCAGCGAAGAAGGCTGCGCCGAAGCGCGAGCCTTCCATGGAGGACCTGCTCGCGGGCCGCGACCGCAAGGCCGAGGACGATGCGGCCTGGGGCCAGTTCGTGGGCTCCTTCGACTCCGGCGGCGCCGAGCGCGGCGTGCGCACGTCCGGCAAGGACCCGGGGCCGCAGGGGAACACCAAGCCCGAGCCGGCGCCCATCGTCTTCGATCGCAAGGTGGACCTGCACGGATCCAGCCGGCGCGAGGCGGCCGATCTGCTGGCTCGGCGGGTGCGCGAGGGCCGCATGCAGGGCCACCGGGTGCTGCTGGTCGTCACCGGGCGCGGGCTGCACTCCGAGGGTGGGCCGGTGCTGGCCGACTGGCTGGCCGGCTGGGCCGCCGCTCACGCGCCCGGCGCCCCGTTGCGCTGCGAGGTCGCGCCGAAGGAGGAGGGCGGCCCCGGCGCCTGGTTCCTGTTCGTCGCGCCGCGCTCCGGCTAGGTTCGGACCATGGACGCCTCCCCCCTGGACTCCCTGGACGAGACCCAGCTGGCCCACAGGCTGCTGGAGGTGCTCGCGCCCCTCATGCAGCGGCCGGCCCTGCGCCGGATGCGGATCCGCCTCGCCGAGGAGGACAACAACGTGCTCGACGAGCCCGCGCAGCTCCGGCTGTTCGTGCGCGCGGTGCTCGACGACGCGGAGCTGGACGCCGCGCTCCAGCGGGCGGGCTTCGGCGACCTGAAGGAGCCCACGGGCCTGCTCGATCCCTGGACAGGGCGGCTGACCCAGGCCTTCAACCGCCTGGTCGAGCGGCACTGGGAAGACCGCTGAGGCAGGCTCAGGGGACGACGGTCACCGTGGTGCTCTGCACGCCCCAGTAGCGCGTGTCGACGTCCAGTCGGTAGGTGCCGGGCGGCGCCGGCTCCCCGCTCAGGCTGTAGATCGGGAACACGTTCGACGCGTCGATCTGCGGCGGCCCCGCGCAGGGGAAGGTGAAGGTCGTCGGCAGCGCGATGCAATCCGGACCGGCGTTGACCGGGTCGCCGCTCACCGTCCACAGCGACCAGCCGAAGAGGCAGGCGCTCGGGAAGAGGTAGTTGGTGCCGTCGCCGCCGATGTTCTGGATCGAGTAGTTGATCGTCAGCGGCTGGGTGCTCGACAGCGTCGTGGAGGGGGTGCCCGTGCCGTCCACGATGCCGACCACGATGTCCATGTTGATCGGCGCGTCGCAGGGCTCGGTCGCGTCGTCGTCGTCCACGACGGAGCTGTCGTCGTCGTCCACGACGGAGCTGTCGTCGTCGTCCACGACGGAGCTGTCGTCGTCGTCGTCGGGGTCCTTGGTGAAGTCGTCGTCGTCCACGACGGAGCTGTCGTCGTCGTCGACCACCGAGGTGTCGTCGTCGTCCACGACGGGGGTCGTGTCGTCGTCGTCGACCACCGAGGTGTCGTCGTCGTCGACCACCGAGGTGTCGTCGTCGTCGCCCGCGGGGCTGTCGTCGTCGTCGATGGGCGGGGCCACGGGGCCCGGATCGAACTGCTGCCAGCAACCGGCGAGGAGGAGGACGAGGACGGGCAGGATGCGGCGCATCGGCGGATCCTAGCAGCGGCGGCGGCCGGGGCCC
>JAJDAI010000212.1 GCA_029261955.1 Deltaproteobacteria bacterium
GCCGCAGCTCGCCGGCCTGCATCAGCTCCCAGGTGCCCGACAGCAGCGAGCCCATGGCCTCCTCGGGGCGGCCCGCGGAGACCAGGTGCCGCGCGATCGCCTCCGAGCGCCCCGGTCCGCCTTCGAAGCCCAGCAGCCGCGCCGCCGCCAGGTGGTGCCCGCGCAGCCGGCTGGCGTCGGTCGCCCGCCGCATCAACGATTCGCGCAGCATGGCGTGGGCGAAGGACCAGCCCTGGGACGGTCCCTCCTCACCGCAGCGCGCGAGGCCGTCGTCGAGCAGGTCGTCCATCAGGCCCAGGCTCGGCGTGAGCCCGCCCAGATCGCAGGCCCCCCACCAGTCCCCCTCGGTCAGGCCCGGGCCGAAGGTGGCCGCCAGCTCCATCGCCGGCCCGTCGTGCACGGAGCGCTTCGGCCCGCGCAGGAAGGCCTCGACACGCCCCGCCCACACCGCGTGCAGGTCGTCCGGCAGCGCGTCGTCGGAGCCGGCCCGGAGCCGAAAGCCCCGCTCGCCCAGCTCGAGCACGTCGCGGTCCACCCAGTTGCCGACGAGCTGCATCGCGAACATGGGGTTGCCGTCGGTGCGCTGCTCGACCCGGATGGCCAGCTCGTCGTCCAGGTGCAGCAGGCGGCGGACCAGGGTCTGGTGATCCTCCCTCGGCAGCGGCCCGAGCTGGATGGAGTCCGCGAGCGCGTGCTCGAGGACCTCGCTCAGCTGAGCGGCGTCGGCTTCGTGCTCCCCGAGGTCGCCCTCGTCGACGGTCATGAGGACGAGGATGGGCACCGGGTCGAGCTTCGCGGAGGACAGCAGGCGCTTGACCAGCCGCACCGAGTCGGGGCCCCACTGCACGTCGTCCAACCAGAGCACCAGGGGCCGGCGCGAGGCGAGGCGCGACAGCATGCGGGCGATGAGGACGAGCACCTCCTCCTTGCTGCCGAAGCGCACCCCGCGGGTCTCCTCCGCCGGGCTCGTGGTCGTGGACGGGAGGATGACCTCGGCCAGCGCGTCCGCTTCGGCCCGGTCCTCGACGCCCAGGGGCAGCAGCACCGAGGCGAGCCGCGAGCGGACCTCGTTCCAGCGCAGGCCCTGGGTGCGGAAGTAGCGCGCGAGCATCGAACCCAGCCCCGACGAGCCCGACGAGCCCGGCGAGTGCGAGGCCTTCACGAAGTCCGCCCCGCCGATCTCGTGCGCCCGCTCGCAGAGCCACCGGGCGAGCCGGCTCTTGCCGACGCCAGCCGCTCCGGAGAGCAGGACCACCTCGGGTCGCTTCAGCTCCTGCACACGACGCAGGGCCGCCCACAGCGCGTCGCGCTCGTCGTGCCGCGCCACAAAGGGCACCGAGCGAAGCCAATACAGGCCCAGGCCGGTGCCCAGCAGCGCGTCGGGCGGCAGGGCGCCATCGTCCGCCTGGCCCGGCGGGCTCCACTGCGGCGGCACCGAGGGCATCGCCTCGTCGGTCCGGCGGTCGTAGGCCTCCACGGCGCGGAACTCGTCCGTGAGCACGTTGTCGTCGAACCAGAGCGACAGGCCCGAGGTGTTGCGGCTCACGAGGATGCTCGGCCCGGCCGTGATGACGGGGTCGGTGGCGACGGCGTCTTCGTCCTCCTCGTCCCCCGAATAGGACAGCAGCGAGCGGGGCATCGGCTCGCCCAGCGCGTGCAAGGCGGCGGCGGCCTCCGAGGCCCGCTGGAAGCGATCCGCGGGGTCCTTCGCGAGCATGACGTGCAGCCAGTCCTCGAAGCCCTCCGGCAGCGGGGCGCGCTGCTTGAGCGGCGGCGGCGGGACCTCCCGGTGTGCCTTGACCAGCTCGTACTGCGCCGAGATGTGCGCGAAGGGAGGCCGGCCCGAAGCGAGCGCGTAGGCCAGGCCACCGAGGGCGTAGAAATCGGTCCAGGGCCCGTAGTCGCGCCAGCGCCCCTGGCACTGCTCGGGCGCCATGTAGCGCGGCGTGCCCGCCAGGCCCCGATCCCGGCTGCCCGGCGTCGCCCGCTCGACGGCGTGCACGAGGCCGAAGTCGGTGAGCTTCACCTCGCGCCGGTCGGCGCTCAGCAGCACGTTCTCGGGCTTGATGTCGCGGTGGATGAGGCCGCGCGCGTGAGCGTGGGAGAGGGCGTCGAGCAGGCCGAGCAGGATCCCGCTGATCTCGCTCCAGCCGAGGTGCCCGCACCAGGGAGCCAGCGAGCCGCCGGCCACGTACTCCATCACCAGAAACGGCGTGCCCGCGTGCAGCTGCCCGCCGGTCATCTCCTCGACGCTCTGCGGCAGCTCGCCGCGGTCGAGGATGCGCACGATCGACGGGTGGTTCAGGCCGGCGAAGGCGCGGATCTCGTTGCGAAAGGCGGACAGCAGCGCCTTGTTGCTGGCCGCGATCCCCGTGATCAGCTTGACCGCGACCCGCGTGGACGTCGGCCGATGGCTCGCCAGCCAGACCTGCCCCATGCCGCCCGCGCCGACCGGCTCGCGCAGATCGTAGGGGCCCAGCTGGAGACGGGAGGAGGGTTCATTCGCCGAACTGACCGTGGTCACCCGCGGATCTTAGCGAGAATCCGGGCCCCACGACGCCGCGCGACCACGAGCCGATCACGCCACGATCCATTGGCTGATCCGGGGGGTCCGGGGGCCCCATGTCCGCGGAAACCGGTCAGAAACCCTTCACCTGGGCTTCGATCCAGCCGACAATGTGAGTGCCCGGAATCAGGTTCTGGGAGGCTGAGGGGCCAGGGAGGCAGGTTGGTCAGACCGATCACCAGGCGACGCCACCTCGCGGCGGTGCCGCCCCGCGCGGACGGAGAGCCATCCGTTCATCAGTTCGGGAGCTGGCGCCTCCTGGCGCCGCTCGAGGACCGCGGGCACCCCGACCTCTGGCTGGTCCAGCGGGACGAGCCGCCGTCGCTTCGTGGCCAGGCGGCCCTGCTCCAGGTCTCCCTGGACGACAGCCGACCGGCGGACTCGGAGCGCCTCGTCGCCACCGCCCGCCGCGCCATGTCCGCGCGCGACCCGGTGCTCGTCCGCGTGCTCGAGGTGGTGGGCCAGGGCGAGGACCTCGGCATCGTCACGGAGATCGTCGACGGGCGCTCCATCGAGTCGATCCTCGAGCACAGCGGGGAGCTCCAGGAGGCCTTCACCAGCGAGATCGTGCTGGCCCTGGGCTCCCGGCTGCTCGAAGCCCTCTACGACGTGCACAGCCTGCCGGACACCGGCGCGGGCAACCTCGCCCACGGCAGCGTCAGCGCCCGCTCCGTCCTGTTCACCCGGGACGGCGCCGTGCGCCTCGCAGGCTTCGGCCTGCCGGTCTCGGCCGAGCACGTGCCCGCCGAGCTGGAGTGGAACGCGCGGCCCCCGTCCCGAGGGGACGACGCGGCCTTCGACCTGGACGCGCTGGTCGACCAGTTCGCGGTGGGGCTCCTGCTGCTCCAGCTCCGCACCGATCAGAGCCTCCGGGCCCTCGTGTCCCCGGGCGCCAACGACAGCGAGCGCGCCGCGGCGGTGGATGAGCTGCTCGGCCGGCTGGACCTGCGCGATCCCCTGACCCCCGTCCTGCTGCGCATGCTCGCGCCCAACCCGGCTCACCGCTTCGAGGACGCCCAGGTGGCGGCGGATGCGCTCGCGCACCTCGAGGGCCCCTTCGCCGACGCGGCGCTGCGCACCCTGGCGCGCAAGGCCGTGGCCGGGGCCGACCGGCAGGACCAGACGGATCCCGAGGGTGCGCCCGCGGGGCTCATCTCCATGTCGGTGCCGACCGCGCAGCCCAGCGAGACCACGGAGCGCAGCCCCTCGGCCGTGACGCCCTCGAAGCTGGAGCAGACCGACGCCCAGGAGGAGGCCGGTCAGGCTCGGGCGGTCGAGCGAGCCTTCTACGAGCAGTCCAACACGATGGACGCACTGCGGCCGGAGCAGGACAGCCTGCCGGACGAGGACTCCGAGAGCGGCTACGAGGAGCTCGAGCCCGAGGGCAGCGAGGATTCCCTCGACGTCTGGGCGCCCGCTCTGCCTCTGCGCGCCCACCCGATGGTCGAGGAGGACAGCGAGCGCCTCACCTCGGACGACCTCGAGCGGCCGAGCCCCGAGTGGTTCCTGGACGACGTCGACGAGGACGAGCTCGCCTCGACCGTGCCCAACGGCTCCAACATCGAACAGGTCCGCGCAGCCCAGGGCGCCAAGCAGCGCCGCGCCGCGCCGCTCGCCCCCAGCCGCACGATCCCCTACTCCCCCGCCTTCGTGCCCAAGGCCGCAACCTTCGACCCGACCGACTCCGGCAGCATGGGCGAGGTTCCGCCCGGCGCGGACGTGTCCGGCAACTTCCCCGGTGCCTACACGAGCTCGGAGAACCCCGAGCTGCCGCCCGGCGCCGAGCACCTGCTCTCCGGGGTGCACCAGGCGATCGCCCCCCGCTGGACCCTGGAGACCCCGTCCGGCCCGAGCACGGCCGAGATGGAGGAGCTCCGCCTCGAGCCCGACAGCTCCGAGGACAAGACGGTGCCCTTCGCTGGCGAGCCCGCCACCGCCGAAGCCCTCGAGGAGCCGGTCGAGATCGTCCCAGATCCGCCTGCCGGCGATCGGGTCCAGCAGCCCCCACGCAGGCGCCGACGCAGGCGAGCCCAGGGCGCGAGCACCCAGCGCCGCTCCCTTCCCCGCCGCTGGGTCCCGGAGTCGGTCTGGCAGAGCAGCCCGGTCGTGCGCGGCGTCATGCTCGGGGTGTTCCTGGTGCTGCTCATCGGCCTGGTCGAGGGCGTGCGCCGCCGCATCGCGCCCCCGCCGACGCCCGACGCGGTGCCCGCGGCCTCGGAGCCCGGCCTGCTGGAGTAGCTGTAGGCTGCGCTGATGGACTACGACGTCGTCATCGTCGGCGCCGGCATCGTCGGCCTGGCCACGGCCGCCCGCCTCTCGGCGACGCGCTCCGTCCTGCTGCTCGAGCGCCACGACGGCATCTGCCGCGAGACCTCGTCCCGCAACTCCGAGGTCGTGCACGCCGGCATCTACTACCCGCCGGGCTCCCTCAAGGCGCGCTCCTGCGTGCGCGGCAAGGAGCTGCTCTACGCCCGCTGCGAGAAGCACGGCATCGAGGCGCCGCGCGTCGGCAAGCTGATCGTCGCCTTGGACGCGGAGGAGGCGCAGCGCCTGGATGAGTTGGAGGCGCGGGCGAGCGCCAACGGGGTTTCGGTGGAGCGCGTCGGTCGGGGGGTGCTGCAGGCCCGCGGCGTGCCCGGCATCGAGGCGCTGTGGTCACCCTCCACCGGGATCGTGGACTCCCACCGCTACGCCGCGTCCTTCGAGGCGGAGGCCCGCGCGCAAGGGGCGGACGTGGTCTTCGAGACCGAGGTCCTCTCCGCGGAGCGCGTGCCGGGGGGCTTCTCGTTGACGGTGCAGAGCCGGGGCGAACAGCTCGTCATGCGAGCGGCCGCCGTCGTCAACGCCGCCGGCCTGGGCCAGGACCGGCTGAGCGCGGCCGTGGGCATCGACGTCGACGAGGCCGGCTACCGGCAGCACCCCTGCAAGGGCAGCTGGTTCACCATCTCCCCGCGGCACCGGGGGCGCCTCGACACCCTGGTCTACCCCGTCGGCAGCGCGGGCGGCGGCGGCCTGGGGGTGCACCTCTGCCTCGACGTCGGCGGCGGCATGCGCCTGGGTCCGGACTGGGCCTGGGTGGACGGCCCGCCCTTCGATCTGCGGGTCGATCCCGGGAAGCGCAGGGCCTTCTGGGAGGTGGGGAGGCGGCTGCTTCCCTGGCTGGAGGAGGCCGACCTGAGCCCCGACCAGAGCGGCGTGCGGGCGAAGCTGGTCCCCGGGCCGGGTCTGTTCCGGGACTTCGTGCTCGCCGAGGAGTCGGCGCGGGGCCTGCCCGGCTGGGTGACGGTGGCGGGCATCGAGAGCCCGGGCCTGACGGCGGCGGCGGCGCTGGCGGAGGAGGTGGAGGGGCTGCTCTGAGCGGGCTGTCAGGCCGTGACCCGGTCCAGCCAGGCGACCAGCTCCTCGGCGTCGAAGGGCTTGAGCAGCACGTCGACAGGCTTGCCGCCCGCGGTGGGAGCCCCGTGATCGCGCCCGGTCCCTCCCGTCGTCAGGAGCAGGCGTCCGGCGAGCGAGGGTCGGACGGTGACCAGCCAGTCGAAGAGCCGCAGCCCCAAGCCGTCGGGCAGGTGCTGATCGCTGATCACGGCAGCGAAGTCCTGGTTCCCGTTGAGCAGCTCCCGTGCCTCGGAGATCGACTCGACGGCCACAACGGCCTGGTCCGATTCGCTGAGGACCTGCTCGATCGCCTCCCGCACGAGGACATCGTCCTCGACCAGCAGGACCGGCACCGCCGCGGGCGCGATCGACCAGGGGTTCGACGCAGGCAAGGCCGACAGGACCGCCCGGACCAGCTGCTCGGGTGTGAAGGGCTTCTGGAGAACCGGCCGCTGCCCCGGCTCGCGGCCGACTCCGAAGACCAGCTCCTGCGCGTAGCCGGACATCAGCAGGACGGGCAGATCGGGGCGGTGCTGCCCCGCCGCGACCTCGACCTGGAAGCCGCGGCCGCTGGGGAGGACCACGTCGGACAGGACCAGGCACAGGTCTTCGGCAGAGGCGGCCAGCACGTCGAGGGCTTCGGGCACGTCGGGGGCCTCGACGACATCGAAACCCGCCTCCTCCAGGGCTCGAACCGCGGCGTCGCGCACGCTCGGGTCGTCCTCGACCACCAGGATCCGGCCCATGGCGACCGGGAGCATCGCGTCCAGCGAGTTGCTGGGCAGCGGGCCGGCACCGAGGAAGGAGGGCAGGAACACCCGGAAGGTGGTGCCTTCGCCCAGGGCCGTCTCCACCTCCAGCCGGCCACCCAGGGAGTCGATGATCCCGTAGCTGGTCGCCAGACCCAGGCCGGTGCCGCCCTTCTCGCCGCGCGTCGTGAAGAAGGGGTCGAAGACCCGGGCCGCCGTGGTCTCGTCCATTCCGATGCCCTCGTCGCAGACGGAGATGCGGGCATCGCAGTCGATCTCCCTGAGCTCGATGCGCAGCCGCCCCCCGGACGGCATCGCGTCGCGGGCGTTGAGGGCGAGGTTCAGCAGCACCTGGTCCACGTCCCCCGCATCGGCGAGCACGGTCACGGCTTCCAGCGGGAGATCGAGTTCGAGCCGGACGTTCGCGCTGATCGTCCTCTCGAGCAGGCCGACGGTGCCCTCCACGACCCGGCGCAGGTCCACGGGAACAGGCTCCCGAGGCGCCTGGCGGCCAAAGGCCAGGAGCTTGCGCGTGAGCACGGCCGCCCGCTCGGCTGCGCCGCTGATCCGGCGGGTGTCGGCCCGGCGACTGTCCGAGGGCTCCAGGGAGCGCTCGAGGAAGCGCGAGTAGCTGGTGATCGTGGTCAGCAGGTTGTTGAAG
>JAJDAI010000213.1 GCA_029261955.1 Deltaproteobacteria bacterium
GCTCTCGATGCGCCTCCTAAACGAGTCCCACTGGCGCCTGCTCCAGGGAGCGCGGGGTGGGACGAAGATGCCGGGGGAGGTCCGACGCAGCCAGAACTGGATCGGGGGCAGTCGGCCTGGCAACGCCAGCTACGTTCCCCCCCCGCCGAACGTCCTCCCCACCCTCCTCTCAGACTTCGAGCGGTACATCCACGCGAAGGCTGACCTCCCGCCGCTCGTGCGCGCGGGGCTGCTCCACGTCCAGTTCGAGACCATCCACCCCTACCTCGACGGCAACGGGCGCATCGGACGCCTCCTGGTCACCCTGCTCCTCGAGCACTGGCAGCTTCTGACCCGGCCCCTGCTCTACCTCAGCCTCTTCTTCAAGCGGCACCGCCGCGAGTACGACCGCCGGCTCGACGCTGTTCGCGTCGAGGGGGACTGGGAGGGCTGGCTCGACTTCTTCCTCGATGGTGTAGCCACCATCGCCGACGAGGCGGTGGCGACGTCGCGAGACCTCTTCGCGCTGGTCGCCGCCGATCGGACCCGCGTCCTGGAGCAGCGGGGCGCGACCCTCCTTGCCGTGCAGCTCTTCGAGCGCCTGCCCGGCCGACCGATCGTCTCGGTGTCCTGGGTCGTCGAGGCCCTCGCGACGACCAAGCCGACCGCCGGCCGCGCGATCGAGGCGCTGGTCAATGCCGGTGTGCTCGTCGAGACGACCGGGATGAAGCGGGATCGGAGCTACGCGTACACGGCGTACCTGGACCGGCTTCGCGCGGGGACCGAGCTCGACGACAGGTAGCCGAGCCGACCGCAGCGGGCTCGGGGGCTCGCGGGACCACACAGGGAGCACGCAGTCCGCGTCCCTCGCTGGCGCTCGGTGTCGTTCGACGCGCCTTCACGCATCTCCACGCTGGTCCAACTTGCTGTCTTCCCAGGGGATTGCAGCGCCAGGCACCTTGCTTCGAGCGTCGCTTTCATTCCCCATGGGTCCCCGCCAAGCCACAACCCGAGTCAGGCCGTTGCAACAACTTGCGGCGGTCGCTCGTGGGCTCGATTCCTGTGGACCTCGCGGGAACCACATGGAGAGGCATCGAACGACTCAGACGTGCAGTCGGTGTGGGGCGCTGACTACTCCCCGGCCGGAGCCAGGAGCGCGAGGAGCCGGTCCAGAAACGTGTCCAGTTCGTCCAGGCCGCCGGGCTTCGTCGTGAACCAGGTCACACCGAGCGCCTCCGCCTCCTCGCGGACTCGCGGGTCCGCCTCTCCCGACCACATCACCACCGGGAGGCCCTCCAGCGACGCGTCCGCTCTGAGGAGCCTCAGCAGGTCCAGACCGTCCCCGTCGGCCAGGTTGACGTCGAGGAGAACCACCGCCGGAGCTGGGAGCACTGTCAGGCGCTCCGCCGCCTGTGCGCCGCCGGACACGAGTTCCAGGACGCAGTCGGGAGCGCGCATCCGCAGCATCTCGCCGACCAGGAACAGGGTGTCGGCATCGTCGTCTACGACCAGGATGCGGGCGCCTCCATCGGTCATCTGCGAGCCTCCTGCGCAACCGTCGCCACCGTCCCCACGGTAGCCTGAGCAAGGCTCGTTGGGGCAGCCCGGGGCTGTCACATCAACCCCGCCCGGAGCTTGTGGTCTACTGAGACCGAGAGAGGGAACGATGGCAGCACCCCGGGACTACAGCGTCTTCGATTCGGTCGGCTTCGGCGCCCAGGTGATGGACCACGATTGGCGCTACCTCTATCTGAACGACGTCGTCGTATCGCAGAGCGGCTTCACGCAGGAGCAGCTCCTCGGTCAGCGCTTCCCGGACATGTACCCGGGCGTCGAGGAGACGGAGCTGTTCGCGGCGTTGAGGGAGTGCCTCGAGACGCGGCAGGAGACCCGCACCACCAACGACTTCACGTTCCCCGATGGCTCCCGCAAGTACTTCGAGCTGCAGGTCCACCCGATCCCCGAAGGCATGCTCATCTTCTCGAACGACGTCACCGAGAAGACCGTCCAGCAGCTGATCCTCGAGAAACACAAGGACGAGCTGGAGGCGCTGGTCGCAGAGAGGACCGCTGAACTCGCCGCCCGCAACCGCGAGTTGGTGCAGCTCAACTACCTGGTGTCCCACGACCTCCAGGCACCGCTTCGGACCATTCGCCAGTTCGCCGGCCTGCTGCTCCGGACCCACGGCGAGCGCCTCGACGACGCCGGCCGGCGGCAGCTCACCCGGATTGAGGCGGCGGGACAGCGACTCCAGGGCCTGGTCGCCGGAATCCTGGAACATGGCCGCCTCGGCAGCTCCGCCGAGAGGACCGAGGTCGACACCGCAGCCCTGATGGCGGAGATCCGGCTGGACCTCGAAGAGGCGCTCGAACAGAGCGGCGGGGCCATCGAGGTCGGGCTGCTCCCCGTGATACCGGCGCTGCCGGACGAGCTCCGCGTCCTCTTCCAGAACCTGGTCCAGAACGGGCTCAAGTTCGTCCGCCCCGGCGTCGCCCCCAAGGTCGTCGTCGAGGCTGAGCAGGTCGACGGGGTCTGGCGCTTCGCCATCCGTGACAATGGCGTCGGCATCCCCACGGAGCAGCAAAGGACCGTCTTCGACCTCTTCTCCAGGCTCCATTCCCAGGCCGAGTACGAAGGGTCCGGGCTCGGTCTGGCCCACTGCGAGAAGGTCGTGGGGCTGCACGGAGGGCAGATCTGGGTCGAGTCCCAACCAGGAGAGGGATCAACCTTCTACTTCACCCTCTCTCCTGTGCAGGCCGCCTGACCCGTCTGACGTCGGCGCCAAGGGGGCCCCCGGTTGTCGTTGACCACCTCCCGAACTGCGCACCGAGCGGTGGAAGCGGAAGCAGCTGGTCTCACTCGGGTTCGGTGAAAGCCTGGGTGCCGAAGCTCGGGGCAGAGGTCGGCCACCTGGTCAGATCGGCCTTGCGAGGTCGAGCCTCCGCGAGACGCCCCGGCCACACCCGGCAACGGCATGAACTCGAGCCACGCGCCGACGCGCCGGCCCCCCCTCATCCCCCCTTGCCCCCCACACCGAGGCGATCTACTTTGGTCTGACCAATTGGTAAGGCCAAAATGACCCCCCCCGAGAAACAGCCAGCAACCAGCACCGCCGAAGCGGTCTTCGAACGCCTGCTGTCGGGCATCATGCAGGGCACCTGGCCGCCCCGATCGCGGCTGCCCGCCGAGCGCGAGCTGGCCGGGATCATGGGCACGAGTCGCCCCACTCTGCGCGAGGTGCTTCGCCGGCTCGCCGGCTGGAACGTGGTGGCGGTCCGCGGTGGCTCGGGGGCGGTGGTTCGCGATCGACGCGAGTGGGCCATCGAGGTCCTGCCGGCCTATTTGCGCTGGGGCATCAGCGACATGCAGGGGCCCCAGGTGGTGGAGCTGGTGAGCGAGCTGCTGCGTTTGCGACGGGTCCTGGTGCGGGAGCTCTTCGGCGTGGTGGCGACCCGGGTGCGTCCCGAACGACTGCCGGCGGCCCGCGAGGCGTTCCGGCAGGCCTGGGACGCGCGCGATGACGCCGATCGCTTCCTGCTCGCGGACTTCGACGCCATCCGCCGCACGGTGGAGGCCGCGGACTTCATCCCCGCCGTCTGGCTGCTCAACCGCCTCTCCAGCGTCTACCTCGACATCGGACGCTTCCTGCCTGGCGCCAGCGCCGCGCCCGACGACTACCTCACCACCCACGAGCGCCTGCTGGGCGCACTGGCGCGCGGCGACGCCGACGCCTCCGTAGCGATCATGGACGCCTACCTCGCCCACAACGACCAGCACCTGCTGGACAGCCTTGGGGCATCCCCATGAACGAGCTCGCACCCTTGAACCTCGGCCGCACTGCGCGCGCCGGTCTCGAGGCCCTCGTCGGGGTCGTCACGCCCGCGGGGGAAGCCGAGCAGCTGGGTGTCTTCCAGGCCACCGTCGCAGAGACGGTCCTGACCATGCGGGCCATGCCTCTGAGCATCCGGGTCTCGCTGGCGGCGGGCATGTGGGCATACGAGCTGCTCTCGGTGCTGGTGCCGCGAAACGGACTGAAGCGGGCCAGCCGGCTGGGTCCCGCCCTGGCTGAGCGCTACTACCGAAGCTGGAAGTATGGCCTGGCCCTCCAGGTGAACTTCATCAAGGGAATCAAGGGCCTGATCGGCCTCGCCTACTACGAGCAGCTGCCGGTGCAGGACCACATCGGCTACGGCCCGCGGCCCTGGATTGAGACCGCCCGCCGCAAGCGGCTGGAGCTCTACGCCGACGCCATCGCGGAGCACCAGACATCCCTGCTGGCGCCCGACCCCCTGCCCCTGCCCTCGCAGGTGGCGGCCGACGTCGCCGCGCTTCCGGCCGGCGAGCGCGAGGCAAGTCTGGCCAACAGACCCTTGGGGGAGCGAATGTCATGAGCGGACACACCGGCAGCGACCGCCCCGAAGGCGTCTACGCACGGGAGGACATCGAGCCGTCCATGGTCCTGGACTGCGACGTGGTCGTGGTTGGCTCGGGAGCGGGCGGCGCGACGACGGCGGCCGAGCTGGCCGAGGCCGGACTCGAGGTCATCGTGCTGGAGGAGGGCGGCTACAACGACTCCCGTCACTTCAACGCCGACGTCACCGAAGCGGTGCGGCGGATGTACCGCGACGGCGGAGCGTCGATGGCGCTGGGCGCGTCGCCGGTGATGTTCCAGGAGGGCCGCACGGTGGGCGGCTCGTCGGTGGTCAACGGCGGGATGGCCTGGCGAACGCCGCCACGCATCCTCGACCGGTGGGAGTCCGACCACGGCCTTCAGGGCCTGCATGCTGCCACCCTCGAGCCCTATTTCGAGCGGGTCGAGCGGCGCATCAAGGCGGGGCCCCAGCCCGAGGACACCTTCAGCCGTGACAGCATCCTGCTGCGCGAAGGCGCCGACAAGCTGGGCTGGGCCTACGACCGCAACCTGCGAAACCAGCTGCACTGCGTCGGCAGCAACAACTGCGCCTGGGGCTGCCCCACGGGTGCCAAGCAGTCCACGCTGGTGACCTACATCCCCCGGGCGCTGCACTTCGGCGCCAGGATCTACTCCAACGCCCGCGTGGAGCGAGTCCTGGAGACCGGCGGCCGCGCTGTCGGTGTCGAGGGTCACGTCGTCCGGGCAGACAAGAGCCGCGGAGACCGCTTCACGGTGCGAGCGAAGGTGGTGGTGGTGTCCTGCGGGTCGATCCAGACCCCGGCGCTGCTGCGTCGGTCGCGCATCAAGGCCGAGCAGCTCGGCAAGAACCTGAGCATGCACCCCAACGTGAAGCTGGTGGCTGTCTTCGAGGACGAGGTCCGGGGCTGGGAGGGAGGGCACCAGGCCCACCAGATCCGCGAGCACATGCCCATGGGGGTCGCGTCGATGGCCGCCGCGAACATCCCCCCCGGCATCATCGCGATGAGCCTGCACCACCACGGCAGCCAGCTGGGTGATCTGATGCAGGACTACAAGCGATCCGTCGTCGCCGGACTGCTGTTGGAAGACACCAGCACCGGGCGGGTGCGCATGGCCCCGGGCGGCCACCCAGTCGTCACCTACAACCTGTCGAAGTTGGACTTCGAGCGGCTGCGACAGGGCACCCGAAAGCTGGCGGAGCTGCTGTTCGCGGCGGGCGCGAAGCGCATCGTGGCCCCGTTTGACGGCTTCGATGACATCACCAGCCCCGACCAGGTTGCGGCGCTGACGGACCGGCCGATGCCCCGATCGGCGATGGAGCTGTTCACCGTGCACATGATGGGCACGGCCCGCATGGGGCGCCCTGAAGCTGGGGCGGTCACCGACGGCTTTGGGCGGGTGCACGGCACGAGGGGGCTCGTGGTGTCCGACGCCAGCCTGTTCCCGTCGCCCATCGGGGTGAACCCCTGCGAGACCATCCAGGC
>JAJDAI010000214.1 GCA_029261955.1 Deltaproteobacteria bacterium
TCCCCCGTGTAGCCGAGGCCGTGCATGCCAGGCACGCCGAGGGCGGCGAGCTGGGTGGCGGCGGGGCCGTAGTCGAAGGGGCTCGGCGGGGGGTCGTCGCGGGACACGCTGGACGAGGCGGCGGGCTCGGGGCGGCGGGACCCCGAGGCGACGCTGCGCGCTCCGGTGACGAAGGCCAGGGCCAGGGCCTCGTCCAGGAGGGACTCCGAGGGGCGCTCCACGGAGACCGCGCGCAGGCGGCGGCTCTGGCTGCGGATCGTCAGGCCCAGCTCCTCCAGGGCGAGCAGATGCGCGGGGGCGAGGGGCAGATCGGCGGCGTCCACCGCGGTGCCGTCGGGCCGGTTGCGCTGGCGACGGGCTCGTGCGCGCGGGTGCAGCTCGGCCTCCGCCCCGAGCAGCGAGGCCTCGGTCTCGGCGGGGGCCTCCAGGAACAGCCACACCGGGCCGTCACCCGAAGGGGGGGCGGGCGGTGCGGCGCAGGCGGACAGCAGGACGAGCAGTGCAAGGGCGCGCATCGCGGGAGCATCGCACGGGCCGGCGGCACCTGCGCCTGACGCGCGCTACCCTTCCGCCGTGCGCAGCGACTCGCCGACCCTCAGCGTCGTCATTCCCGCCTGGAACGCCGCCGGGCACATCCGCCCGTGCCTGGAGGCGCTGGCGGCGCAGCGGGCCGAGCCCGAGGCCTACGAGGTGGTCGTCGTCGACGACTGCTCGCCCGACGACACCGCGGCCGTGGCCGAGGCGCTCGGGGCCCGCGTCGTGCGCCACGAGGCCAACGCCGGCGCCGCCGCCGCACGCAACACCGGCGCCCGCGCCGCGCGCGGCGAGGTCCTGCTCTTCCTCGACTCCGACGTCATCCCGGACCCCGACCTCGTCGCGGGCTGCCTGGACCTGTTCGGCTTCGGGCGCAGCGTCGCGCCCCCTCCGGCTGTCGCCACCGGCCGCTACTCACCCGAGCCTGCCAACGACACGCCATTCGCCCGCTACAAGGCGCTCTGGACCTGGCACTGCTGGCAGCAGACCGGCGCGAAGACGGGGCGCAGCGGGCACATCCAGGGCGCGCTGTCGGCGATCCGCAGGGACGTCTTCGGCGAGCTCGGCGGCTTCGACGAGTCCTACGTGGGCGGCTCGGTAGAGGACTACGAGTTCTCCCTGCGCCTGCGGCAACGCGGCCTCGAGGTGGTCTTCGACGACCGACTTCGGGGGCGGCACCACTTCCCGGGCTTCTCCACCGTCGCCCGCAACTACTGGGACCGGGCCCGCATGTGGGCCCGGCTCGGACCCCAGGCGCGCAGCTTCTCGAGCGGGCAAGCCAACGCGCGCTCGGCGCTCGCCGCCGTGAGCGCGCTGGGCTCGGCCGCCGGACACGCCGCCGTGCCGCTGCTGCCGATCACCTTCCCCCTCGTGGCGCTGGCCGACCTGGGCTACGTCGTCAGCACGGGCCCCTTCCTGCTCTTCGTCGCCCGCCGGGAGGGGCCGCGTTTCGCGCTCTACGCCGGCGCGGTGCACTACGCGCTCTCCGCCGTGGTCGGAGCCGCCGCCATCACCGCGCCCTTCGGGGCCGGCAGCCGGCGCTGAGCCGGTGGGCGGGGGCCGGACCGACCGCCTCCTGCTGGTCAGCGCGGTCTTGTTGCTCGCTGCGGTCGGGACTCGGTTGGCCTGGGACGCAAGCGGGGACGACCCGCTCCCCCCCTTCGACCTGCGGCTCGTCACGAGCCTGAGCATCTCGGGATCCGAGGGAGCCGTCCGCATCGAGCGCGGCGAGGCAGGCTGGGTCGTGGGTGGCGTGGCCGCGGACGCACAGCGTGTCGACGCCTTGCTCCAGGCCTGGTGCCCGGGCTTCGAGCTCGCGGGCGGCTGGAGGCCCAGCGAGGCCGAGATCAGCGAACTGGGCCTCAACGAGGGGGCGCCACGGCTGCGCATCGACGGCGCCGCTGGACCCTTCGTGGACCTGCTCGTGGGTCAGCGGCTGGAGGGAGGGCGCTGCGTGCTGGCGCGACCGGATGCCTCGCGGGCCTGGCGCGTCCTCGCGCCCTGCCACCGAGGCCTGGCGCCCGAGAGCTGGACCGCGCCCTGAGGTCTCAGTTCCCCCAGGGGCTCCCGCTCGACTTGACCTCGGGCTTCTTCACCTCGGTCTTCGGCGGTCCCCAGGGGTTGGTGGCCGAGTCCACCGGCTTCTTGGCGGGGGCGGAGGCCGGCGGCGGCGCGCCCCAGGGGTTCGGCTTGTCGCCGACGCCCGGAGGCGTGCTCGGCATGGTCGGCACGTTCCAGGGATTCACGCCGTCGATCTGCTGAGGCGGCGGGGCCTGCTCCAGGATGCGGATCTCGATGCGCTCGTTGGTCTTGCGTCCCTGCTCCGTGCGGTTGCTGGCCTTGGGCCGGGCGCCGCCCAGACCCACCGCCTGGAGGCGGGTCCCGTCGACGCCGAGCTTCTCCAGTTGAGCCACGACCGCCGCGGCGCGCTGCTGCGAGAGCCGCTTGTTGGACGACTCCCGGCCCTCGTTGCTCGTGTGGCCTTCCACCGAGAGACGACGCAGGTCCGGGCTGGCCTGAAGCAGGTCAGCCACGGCCTGGAGCGTCTCGTCCGACGAGGTCTCGAGCGTCGCGCGGCCGCGCCGGAACTTGATGCCGTCCCAGACGAGGATGCGATCACGGCCCCGGATCGCGCGCATGGCGTCGGGGCAGCCGTCGTCGTC
>JAJDAI010000215.1 GCA_029261955.1 Deltaproteobacteria bacterium
ACCTCATCGTGCTCGACCTCGACCACGCGGTGTCGACCTGCTCCCTGCCGGCGCTGCGCGACTGCGAGAACCTGCGCGAGACGCCGATCCTGGGCTTCGCGCCGGTGAATCGCCGGCCTCGCCGCTCGTCGCTGCCGCCGGGGCCCACGGAGATCCTGTCCTCCCCTCCCCGCCACGCCGCCCTGCGGCGCTCCTTCACCCGACTCCTGAAGCCACAGGAAACCGAGATGTCCGAGCTCTACCGAACCGGCGAGTCACGCCTTGCCGCCCTGCCGCGAGGCGAGGGGCGGATCCTCGTGGTGGAGGACAACCCCACGGCGGGGCTGATCGCGCGCCGCTTCCTGGAGCGCCTGGGCTACGAGGCCGTGCTGGTCACCGATGGCACCTCGGGCCTCGAGGCGGCAGGGGAGCGCTTCGACCTCATCTTGATGGACTGCCAGCTGCCGGGGATCACGGGCTACGAGGTCGCGGAGAGCATCCGCGCCGGGGACGGCCCGAACCGCGACACCCCGATCATCGCGGTGACCGCCCATGCGCAGGCCGACGAGCACCAGCGCTGCCGGGACGCCGGGATGAACGAGTGCGTCGTGAAGCCCTACGAGCCCGAGGTGCTGGCCGCGCAGGTCGCGCGATTCCTGGAACCGGCGAGCAACATCCACAGCGGCCCGTCTCAGAGCCCCGGCACCACGTAGGCCGCACCGGAGCCTTCGACGGCGCTGCTGGCGCCGTGCGCGCCGACGAGCAGATCGTCGCCGCCGTCCCCGTCCAGGTCGCCCGCCCCCGCCACCGCGAAGCCCGCGCGGTCGCCGACAACCTCGCCCTGGATCCGCAGATCCGCCTCGTCGATCGAGCGGCCGGAGGCCAGCGGCCCGAAGAAGAGCCACGCGGCACCGGCGCTCTCGCCTTCGCCCTCCAGCGAGCCCAGCACGAGATCCGAGACGCCGTCGCGGTTCCAGTCCGCAGCCGCCACCGAGACGCCGAGGCGGTCGCCCGGCTCGCCCCCTCCCAGGAAGAAGCCCTGGCTGCGCAGGTCCATCGTCCCCGAGAAGGGGCCGGGGACCAGCCAGACGCCGCCGGCCTCGTCGCCGCCGCCGTCGTGCCCCCAGGCGCCGATCAGCAGGTCCGGCACACCGTCGCCGGTCGCGTCCTCGGCTACGGCCACCGCGTGGCCCGCCCGGTCCGAGGCCTGGGCTCCGAGCACGACCGCGCTGCCCGAGGCCACGCTCCGGTCGGAGTCCACCGGCCCGAAGACGACGTACACGACGCCCGCGTCGGCCCCCTCGCGGGCCCGGCCGACCGCGGAGACCAGCAGGTCGTCCAGGCCGTCGCCGTTCAGGTCGCCCGCGCCGCAGACCGTGTAGCCGGCCCAGTCGTCCTCTTCGACCCCGCTGAGCCGCTGGCCCACCTCGTCCAGGCGGTGCTCGCCCTCGACCGGTCCGTAGACGACGAAGGCCGCGCCCGCATCCCTGCCGCCGGTGTCGTCCTGGTAGGCCCCGACGACCAGGTCATCGAAGCCGTCGCCGTTGACGTCCCCCGCCCCGTCCACCGAGATGCCCGCGGCGTCGAACCAGAAGGCCCCGAGCAGCACGGCGTCGGCGTCCGCCAGGTCGATGGTGCCCTCCAGGGGGCCGTGGAGCAGGTAGGCGGCGCCGGCGCCGCTGCCCCCGGTCTCGCTGCCGTGAGCGCCGACCACCAGGTCGCCGAAGCCGTCCCCGTTGACGTCCCCCGCGGCGGCGACGGACCAGCCGGCGTGGTCGCCGGGCTCCGCGCCCACGAGCTTGGCCGAGGCCTCGCTGGGGTCGAGCCGGCCGGTGATGGGCCCATGAAACAGAAAGGCCGCTCCGGCCAGCTCGCCGCCGTCTGCGTCTTCCCAGGAGCCGACGACGATGTCGTCCAGGCCGTCTCCGTTGATGTCCCCGGCCCCGGCCACGGTCCAGCCGGCGTGGTCGTCCTCGCTGTCGCCCGTGACACGCGGCATGGCGTCGAGCCGGAGCACGCCGTCCTCGGGCAGGCCGTCGCCCGCGGGCGCCTCGGGCTCCGCGTAGGTGCCGCCCCGCTCGTCGGGGCCGTCGACCCAGGCCATGCCGTCGGGCGCGGGGTCCGCGCAGCCAGAGAGGAGCAGGACGATCGGGATCGCAACGCGCACGAACATGGGTGCCTCCGCCGCACTTCATCGGCTGCTTCACGGCCCGCTTGAGGGCCACAGATCGCGTGCTAACCTCCGCGACCGCCCCCATTGGGGGAGCCCCGAGGATCCCTGCATGCACTTGCGACTTCTCCTGCTCCTGATCGCTTCGTCCCTGCTCGCGGCCTGCCCGGCGGTGGGTGACGACGACGACTCGCGGAGCACCGACTGCTCGGACCTCGCCGCATCCCAGTACCCGCCGGAGCTCGGGCTGACGGCGCCGCCCAACTCGACGATCTACGCGGGCACGGACGAGATCCCGGTGATCGGCAACGTGGTCGACGAGGGCACCGACGCCGCCGACCTGCTGCTGGAGCTCTTCGACGTCATCAACGTCGAGCCCGAGCCCCTGGACGTCGAGCTGCCCGTGCCCGACGGCAGCGGCGACTTCAGCTTCTCGCTGCCTGGCGGCACCCTCGAGCAGGGCGAGCACGTGCTGCGCCTGCTCGCGACGGACCCCGACGGCTGCACCGGCTACGAAGAGGCCTTCGTCTGCGTCGACATGGCGGACTGCCTGGGTAGCTGAGCCCTGGGGGGATGAGCCTCAGAGGCCCCAGCGCCAGACGGCGCGAAGCCTCGACAGGAAGCCCGCCCGATCCCGCGCGCCGCGCAGGGTCTGCCGCACCATCCGCGCCACGGCTGCCGGCTCCAGGCCCACCCGGCGCAGGCCCTCGACGTCGGCAGACCACCGCTGCAGCTCGGCCCTCCACGGCTCCGCACGGAAGGCCCGGTCGAGGTCGTGCACGGCGCCGTGCACGGGCGGCAGGGCGGTGGCGCCGACCTCGGGCGCGTGCCGCTCCAACACCTCGCGGAGCAGGGAGCGCCCGGCCCGGTCCTCGGGCGGCAGCGCCAGGCAGAAGGCCAGCAGGTCGGGCTGCCAGGCGACCGGCACCACAGGCGTGAAGGCGAGGCGCGGCAGCACGCCGTTCCAGGTGACCGCGGACTGCCGGGTCCACAGGTTCGTCCAGGCCTCCGGCGCACGGACCCAAGAGGGCGCGGGCGGCGCGGACAGGCCCGGGGGCGCCGCGAGGCCGAGGCGCTTCAGGCGGGCGGGCGGCGAGGGCCCCGGCAGCGGCGTATCGCCCCAGATCACGTCCCCCGAGGTGCCCGAGAGGAGCCGCGTGCAGCCTGCCCAGGCCGCGTCCGTGGGGGACCCCGGCGCGCTGGCCGGTCCGCCGGTGCCGTCCGTCGCGTTCCAGACGCGCTCTTCGCAGGCGAGGGCGCCCTCGGGCTCCAGGAGGCTGACCACCTGGGGGAGCCCCAAGCGCCGGGCCACCTCGGCTGCGACGGGCAGGTCGATGCAGTCCGCGTCCCCGAAGGTGCCGACGTCGACCGCCACGCCTTCCTGGGCCGCCGCCGCGGCGAGGGCGCGGGAGTCCAGCCCCCCCGACAGGGCGAGCCGCCCCGGGCCGGCTTCGACCACCGCGGCGCGCAGCAGGTCCCAGAACTGGTCCACGCGGGCGCTGCGGCTGGCGGCGAGGCGGGGGCGGGGCAGCGACCAGGACAGCCGCAGGCGCTCCACGCCGACCAGCAGCGATCGCGTGCCCACCAGGCCACCCCAGGCGACCAGGTCCGCGACGCCGACCGGATCGAGGCTCCGGCCAGGACGCAGCGAGAGCAGGTCGTCGGACTCGGTCCCCCGCGCCCGGTCCACCCAGCGGCGGACGAGCGGGGCGGGACGCGCCCAGGTCGGCAGCTGGACCTCGCTCACGTGCGTGGCCGGGACTAGGCTGCGAGCTCGGAGAAGGCCGCCAGGGTGCGCTCCACCCCGGCCTCGTCCACGTCCAGGTGGAAGACCAGCCTCAGCTCGGTCGCCCCCGTCGCGTGCGCCTGGATGCCCCGCTCGACCAGCGCGGCGACGAAGGCGTCCCCGTCCAGCCCGGTGCCCGCCACGTCCACGTAGACCATGTTGCTCTGCACGGCCCCGAGGTCGACTGCGTAGCCCGGCAGGGCGTCGAAGGCCTCCGCCATGCGCCGCGCCCGGGCGTGATCGACCGCCATGCGCTCGATGTTGTGGTCCAGCGCGAACAGCCCGGCCGCGGCCAGGATCCCCGCCTGGCGCATGCCGCCACCGAACATCTTTCGGAAGCGGTGGGCCCGGTCGACGAAGGCGCGCCGCCCCACCAGCAGGCTGCCGACGGGGCAGCCGAGGCCCTTGCTCAGGCAGAAGGAGACCGAGTCGAAGGGCGCCACCACCTCCGCGACAGGCAGGCCGAGCGCCACCGACGCGTTGAAGACCCGCGCGCCATCGAGGTGAAGCCGCAGGCCGGCGTCGCGCGCCACCCCGGCGATGGCCGCGACCGTCTCCTGGGGGTAGACGGCTCCCCCGCCCCGGTTCGCCGTGTTCTCGAGGCAGACCAGGCTGGTGTTGGGGAAGTGGGACAGGCCGCCGGGCGGGCGGATGGCCGCCGCGACCTGCTGGGCGGAGAGCACCCCGCGCTCGCCCGGCACGCAGTGCGCGGAGACCCCGCTGAGCGCCGCGAACCCACCCCCCTCGTAGAGGAAGATGTGGCTGCCCGACTCGACGATGATCTCGTCGCCCGGCTCGGTGTGGGTTCGGATGGCGACCTGGTTGGCCATCGTGCCGGATGGCACGAAGAGTGCTGCTTCCTTGCCCAACAAATCAGCCGCGCGAGCCTGGAGCTCGTTGACGGTCGGATCGTCGCCGAACACGTCATCGCCGACGGCCGCAGATGCCATTGCGTCCCTCATTTGAGGGGTAGGCCGGGTGATCGTGTCCGAGCGCAGATCGACGAGGTTCATGGGGGCTCCCGTGGGGGCTGGCGATCCTAGCGGCCGCTCCGTGCCCTTGGTACGGGGCCGCAGAATCTGATAGACCCACCCGGTTCGCCCTCACCACCCCGGAGAACCCATGCTTTTGAAGCGCCTCTATTTCCTGCTCTTGATGCTGCCGCTGTCGCTGGCCTTCGTTGGTTGCCCCGGCACCGGCACCGGCGACGACGATGATTCCGCCGTTGACGACGACGATGACGCCGCCGATGACGACGACGC
>JAJDAI010000216.1 GCA_029261955.1 Deltaproteobacteria bacterium
GCCGCTCTGCCGGGGGGACACCCTGGCCCAGGCCCGCCTCGTGGTGAGCCTGAAGCAAGGCGATGAGGAGGCCAGCTGGACGCGCCCGCTCGACGCCTCCGCGGACTGCGGCGGGCCTCTCCCGGTCGCCGTGCAGCGAAGCGAGGGCCGGGTGACGGCCTTGAGCTCCCTCTCTGCAGCCGGATCCCAGACCGCCCTCCCGGCCCCGCAGGCCCGGATCCTGGCCCAGCCCCTGCTCTGCGAGGGGGCGCTCGCCGCCGGGCACGACGGCCTCTGGCTGAGCTGCGGCGCGCTGCTCGTCCAGCCCCACGCGCAGGGCTCGCTGGTCCGCTCGGGGGCGCTGCCGCCGGCCCTGGAGAGCGCCTACTCCCCCTGGCTCGACTCCCTGAAGGGCGAGGGCTGGTCGTCCGTCGACGTGCCGGACGCCTGGCACTTCGGGGGGCGAGCGAGCTGCCCCGGCGAGCGCGGCGCGGCGGTCCCCAGCCGGCCCGAATTCGTCGACCCCTCCATCGACCCGACGGCCCGGGACGCGGACGGCGACGGCACCGACGACCTGCTGTTCGCAGTGGGTGACGAGCTCGTGCTCGCGTCGAGCCGCCTGGGCGGCGCCGCCTGGGTCTCGGGTGCCCCGGGCGAGGGCGCGACCCTCTCCTTCGATGGCTGCGGGATCGCCTGGGTCCTGCCGTGAAGCACAAGGGCCTCGCCCTGGCGCTGCTGCTCTCGGTGGCCCAGCTCGTGGCCTTCGCCCTGCTCGACCGGCGCCCCCCCGACGACCACGACGACTTCTACACCGCGGACTGCCTGCCCTCGGTCCACCGCTTCTCCGAGGCCTCGTGGATCGAGCGGCCGCGCGTCCTGGTCGAGCAGTTCACCGACGGGCCGCTGCACCCGCGCCTCGCGCAGACGGCGCTGATCGCCACGCTGGGCACCTTCGGGGCCAGCCGAGCCAACTACCGCCTCGCCAACCTGCCCTTCTTGCTGCTCCTGGTCTTCGGGACCTGGCTGCTCGCACGGGAGCTGGGCTGCCGCTGGCCCGGCGTGGCCGCGATCGCGGTCGCCGCCACCCCCGTGATCGTCAACGCCAGCCGCAAGTGGGACCTCCAGTTCCACGCTGCCGCCCTGACCCCGCTGGGGCTCTGCCTGGGGCTCGTGGCGCTGCGTCGAACGGGGCGCGCCGCCTGGGCGGCCTGGCTCGTCTTCGGGCTGTGGCAGGGCCTGCGCGTCCTGAGCCACCCCGTGACCCTGCCCGACGCGGTCGTGACGCTCGGCCTCGCTGCCCTGCTCTCGGGCTGGGTGGGCCGCTCGCACGGGATCGCCCGCGGCGCCCGGCTCGGTCCGGTGCTCGCGGGCTTGTCGGCAGCCGGCTGGCTGGGGCTCTGGTACTCCGGCCTCGCCCGCGCCTGGCTCGGGGCCCCCGCCTGGTCCTTCGACCGCTACCTCGAGCTGCGGCAGAGCTACGCGGAGGTGAGCTGGGCGGGCGAGGCTTCGCCCATCGCCTGGGCCGGCCTGCTGGTCGAGCTGCTGGCCGAGATCTCGTGGATCCACCTCTTCCCCCTCGGCCTCGTGCTCGTGCTGCCCGGCCTCGTCGCCCTGCCCCGGCTCTTCGCCTCGGCGAAGCCCGACCGGGCGCGGCTGCTGCTGCCGCTCGGCGCGCTCCTGGCCCAGGTGCCCATCGCGATCGTCGCGACGTCGAACCGGGCCTTTCTCAACGACTGGCTCTTCGCGGTGCCCGCGCTGGTGGTGCTGTCCCTGCTCGGCCTCGAAGCGCTGGCTCCGAGCCCGCGCGCGCTGCGGTCCCTCGCCGCCGTCTTCGGCCTGCACGTCGCGTTCGTGCTGCCGGCGCCGCTCCTCACCAGCCTGATCGGGCCCGAGCCGGTCCTGGAGCCCGCCTTCTACGACCGGCCGCCCCTGCGCGTGTGGACCCGGTCGACCTCGGGCCGCATGCTGCCGACCCACCACCTGCTCAGCCGCTTCGAGCAGCCCATCGACGTGGTCGCGGCCCGCCTCGCCGCGGTGGAGCCCCCGTCCGGTTCGGCCCGCCTGGAGCTGATCGACCTCGCCTGGGACCCGGCTCGCGGCGCCCAGCCCGGCTGCCAGCTGGCCCGCTTCGACGATCCGGCGGCCTGGACCTGGTCCGCGCCGGATGCCTTCTCGGGCCTCGCCCAGCGGCCGCTCTCGGCCTGGCCCTTCGCCTTCGCGGGCTTCGAGGGGCTGTGGACCGGGGCTTCGGATGCGCCCTCGCGCTTCGCAGTCGTGCGCCTGTGGGTGGCGCCCACCGAGTTCTGGGCGGACGAGCAGACCCCCTGCCGCCCCGTGCGTCGCTTGCCGGAGGGCACGCTGGCGGAAGCCCGCCGCCTCACCGAGGAGCGCCTGGCTGGCCGCAGCGAGCTGCTCTGGGACCCGGGCGGCACGCTGATCGGCCAGGTGATCTCCTGGGATCACCCGGAGGAGTACCTCGGCGCGCTGCTGGTCGACCGCTCAGCGGGTCAGGTTCAGGTTCAGCTCGACTGAGAGCTCTTCGCCCACGGTGCCGCCCCCCAGCGCGTCGGCGAAGACCCGGCGGAGGATGGCGCCCTGCGGCGTCTCGAGGCTGCAGGAGAGCCGATCCTTGTGGCGGATCGCGAGCCCGTCCTGGCCCGTGCGGGTGAGGTGCACGAGCCCCTCCAGGGGCAGGCTTCGCCCGCCCACCGACAGCACCCAGCTCACGTCTCCGCGGGCCTGGACCTCGGGCAGGCGGGGCAGATCCCCGACGTCCAGACCCTGAATGCGCAGCGTGGCGGGGCCGCCCGCAGCGGCCCAGGCCCCCGTCAGCGCCCCCGTGCCGCCCTCCAGCTCCAGCTCTCCGGCTGCGGACTCGGGGTTGGCCGGATCGATCTGGACGGAGCCGGCCGTTCGCAGGGTGATCGAGGGCTGCTGCGTCCCGTCGAGCACGACGAAGATCAGCACCGAGCCGGTGACGGTCCAGGCCTGCGTGCCGAGGGCGGGCAGCTCGTCGAGTTGGGGGTAGAGGGGCTCACCCACCTGGTCCGCGAACCAGCTCCAGCGCGTGAACGCCTCAGTCTGCCGCACGCCGGCCTGCCCCGGGGTCGGCGGCGGCAGGAGCAGCACACCGAGCACGGCGGCCAGCAGGATCAACAGCAGCGGCACGGGGGGGCGGGGCGCACTCACGCGGCTCACCCTGCCCGCTGAAGGCCGGCCTCACAAGCGCGGGGACGTTGACAGGACCCTGCCTTGTTCGGTACCCCTTGCGGTGGGCCGAAGTGGCGGAATCGGTAGACGCAGCGGATTCAAAATCCGCCGCCCATCCGGGTGTGGGGGTTCGAGTCCCCCCTTCGGCACCATCAACTCCCGGGCGCTCCCCACAGCTCTGTCTGAGCGTGGAAGTTGAGCCAGGCGAACCAGTACTGCGCCACCCCGGGGATGCCTTCCAGGGGCTCGCCGTCGCCGACCCCGCTCCGCAGGTCCCAGCGGCGGCCGTCGGGGCCCACGATCTGCTCGCCGTCCCGAACGGCGCCCGCGGGCACCTTCCAGGCTCGCGCATCCAGCCCCCCGGGCACCGGCACGACCAGCAGCGGGCCGACGCTGGACTCGATGGACGCAGAGCCCGCCTCGACCAGCGCGGGCATGAAGAAGGCGCGGTCCTCACCGCCCTCGCTGATCCCGAAGACCAGGTCCTTGCCCTGCAGCCGGGTATCGCTCAGCTCCGTGCCGAAGATGCCGAGGCGCGCCTGGTTCTCCGAGTACTCGTCGTAGATCGTCGACTCGCCCTTGCCGAGCACGCCGTCCTTCTTCTTCAGCACCCGCGCGTTCGGGTGGCGCGCCGCCGCCGAGGCGAAGGTCGTGCGCTCGCTGGGAACCGCGACCAGCTGCTGCGACGAAGACGCCGCATCGCCGACGAGCGCGCGCCCGTCGTGTTGGGTCCAGAGGCTCTTCGTCTCGCGGTCGTACATGACGAGCGCGTCGCGCCAGAGGCGCCCCGAGGCCTGGAAGGAGAGGGTCTGGGACCCGGAATCTGTCTCGAGGGTGCGGGAGTAGACCACTCCCGCTTGAACGAGGGGTCACCAGCTGACGAGCAGCGCCTCGCCCTGGACCTCGTCGTTCACGATCTCGTGGGCCTCGAGGTACCAGGTGGAGTAGATGCGCACGTCGTCCCCGCGCTCGAGCACCAGGACGGGCTCCTCGGGCTCCATGAAGGCCAGCGCATCCTCGACGGAGGCCCAGTCGGGCTTGTCGATGGCCGGGACCGCGCCGTTGGGGATGAGCTTGTACATCGGGCTGCCCTCGACGAGGTCGTAGGGCGTGTCCGCGCTGTGGTCGTTGCGCACGGTCTGCCGCGGGATGCTGGTGCAGCCGGCGAGCAGGAGGATGACGAAGAGGAGTCGCTTCATGCTTCGAAGACGGCCTCCGGCCGAAGCCGTTTCAGTTGGACTTGGGCTTTCCGCGAAACGCGTCGCCGATGGCCACCAGGGGGCTGTCGGCGTTCTCGTAGCGATCGCCCAGCGCGCCATTCTCGAGCTTGAGCACGCCGCGCGGGCAGACCGCCGCGCAGACACCGCAGCCCACGCAGGAGGCGCGCACGATGTTCTCGCCGCGTTGGGCGTAGCCGCGCACGTCGATGCCCATCTCGCAGTAGGTGGAGCAGTTGCCGCAGGAGATGCACTGCCCGCCGTTCGTCGTGATGCGGAAGCGGCTGAAAAAGCGCTGCTGCAGCCCCAGGATCGCGGCCATGGGGCAGCCGAAGCGGCACCAGACGCGGCTGCCGAGCAGCGGGTAGAAGCCCACGCCGATGACGCCCGAGAAGGCCATCACGATGAAGAAGCCGTAGGTCTTCCAGAAGATCGCCGAGCCGTCGTCGTCGAGCATCGACCGGCCCGTGAGGTCGTTGATCCAGAGGAAGGCGGTGAAGGC
>JAJDAI010000217.1 GCA_029261955.1 Deltaproteobacteria bacterium
CAAGATGGACCGCACCGGCGCCGACTTCGCGGCGGTGGTCGAGCAGCTGCGCGAGCGGCTCGAGGCCCGCGCGGTCGTGTTCCAGTTGCCCCTGGGCGCCGAGTCCGACTTCCGCGGCGTCGTCGACCTGCTCCGCCGGCAGGCCATCGTCTACAAGGACGAGACCCTGGGCGCGGAGTACGACGTCGAGCCCATCCCCGCCGACATGGTCGACGAGGTGGAGGCTGCCCGCGAGGAGCTGATCGAGGCCCTCGTCGAGGACGACGACGAGCTGGCGATGGCCTACCTCGACGGGGAGGACCTCGCGCTCGAAGACCTGATCAAGGCGGCGCACGACGCGACCCGCGAGATGCGCTTCGTGCCCGTCTTCTGCGGCAGCGCCTTCAAGAACAAGGGCGTGCAGCCCCTGCTCGACGCCGTGGTCGACTACCTGCCGGCCCCCTCTGAGCTCCCCCCCGTGGTCGGCTGGGCCGTCGGTGACGAGTCCACGGAGCTGACCCGCGCTCCTTCGGACGACGAGCCCTTCGCGGCGCTCGCCTTCAAGATCACGAACGACCCCTTCGTCGGACCGCTGACCTACCTGCGCGTCTACTCGGGCCGCCTCGCCGCTGGCAAGGTCGCCGAGAACGCCACGAAGAGCCGCAAGGAGCGCCTGGGTCGGCTGCTCCGCATGCACGCGAACAAGCGCGAGGACGTCCAGGAGATCCACACCGGCGACATCGTCGCGGCCGTGGGCCTGAAGTGGACGACCACCGGCGACACGCTGTGCACGCGCGGGCAGGAGATCGTCCTGGAGTCGATGGAGTTCCCCGAACCCGTCATCGACATCGCCATCGAGCCAAAGACGAAGGCGGACCAGAGCAAGCTGGGCGAGGGCCTCCAGAAGCTCGCCCTGGAGGACCCGACCTTCCGCACGCGCATCGACCCCGAGTCGGGGCAGACGCTGCTGTCGGGCATGGGGGAGCTGCACCTCGAGATTCTCGTCGACCGGCTGCTCAAGGAGCACAAGGTCGCGGCCAACGTGGGCAAGCCGCAGGTGGCCTACCGCGAGACGCTGAAGGGCTCGGGGCGCGGCGACCACACCTTCGAGCGGCAGGCGGGGGACAAGGGGCTCTTCGGCCACGTCATCCTCGAGGTCGAGCCCCGCGAGCGGGGGGAGGGGGTCGAGTTCGTCAACGCGGCCTCGCCCGACCGGATCCCGCCCGAGTTCATCGAGCCCATCCGCCAGGGGGTCCTGGAGTCGACGGAGCGCGGCGAGCTGGCCGACTTCCCGATCCTCGACATCAAGATCACGCTGCGTGGCGGCTCCTGGCACGAGACGGACAGCAACGAGACCGCGTTCAAGATCGCGGCGTCGATGGCCTTCCAGGAGGCCTGCCGTGCCGCGACCCCCGTGCTGCTCGAGCCGGTGATGGCCCTGGTGGTGACGGTGCCCGAGGAATTCACGGGCGCGGTCATCGGTGACCTGAACGCCCGACGCGGCCAGGTGGAGGGCATGGAGGCCCGCGGGCAGCGCCAGATCGTCACCGCACAGGTGCCGCTGGCGCAGCTCTTTGGCTACGTGAGCGACCTGCGCTCGCTGACCCAGGGACGGGGCGACAAGTCCATGCACTTCAAGGCCTACGACCTGTGCCCAAAGAACGTCCAGGACGCGGTGGTGCAGCGCTTGCGTGGCGGCTACTGAGACGGATCGGGCCGCCTCTGGGAGGTGGGCTGGATCGCGATCGCTTTTGTGAAGGGGTCGCTTGACTTCGGGGCACGCACTCCCCATAGTGCCGCTCCCCACGCCGGAGGAGCCTGTTTCTAAGCGGGTTCTGGCGGGGTCAGGCGAGCGAACCTGGGGACATAGACCCCAACGCGCTCTGACAAAACCACCGCGCTGCCGGACGACCGGCGGGGAAGATCCCCGCCCATTAATCGCCCGGCAGCGGTGTGTCTGGACCCAGAAGTTCAGCAGGTCCCCGCGGGGACGGAGGAAGAGATGGCCAAGGAGAAGTTCGTTCGGGACAAGACCCACGTCAACGTCGGCACGATCGGCCACGTGGATCATGGAAAGACCACCCTGACCGCAGCCATCACGCGCATTCAGTCGCTGCGTGGTCTCGCGGACTTCACCGACTTTGCGAACATCGACAAGGCGCCGGAAGAGCGGGCTCGTGGCATCACGATCTCCACCGCGCACGTCGAGTACCAGTCGGAAGTCCGTCACTACGCACACGTCGACTGCCCCGGGCACGCCGACTACGTGAAGAACATGATCACCGGTGCCGCCCAGATGGACGGCGCGATTCTGGTCGTGTCCGCTGCGGTCGGCCCGATGCCCCAGACCCGTGAGCACATCCTGCTCGCCCGTCAGGTCGGCGTCCCCTACATCGTCGTGTTCCTGAACAAGTGCGACATGCTCGACGACGAGGAGCTCCTCGAGCTCGTCGAGATGGAAGTCACCGAGCTGCTCGACAAGTACGAGTTCCCGGGCGACGACACGCCGCTCATCCGCGGCTCGGCCCTCCAGGCTCTGGAGAGCGGGACCGGCGCGGACGACGATGAGGC
>JAJDAI010000218.1 GCA_029261955.1 Deltaproteobacteria bacterium
GGCGCGGGTGCTGGAAGAGGGTGGCTCGGCGATCCTGCTCGTCCCGGAGATCGGGCTGACGCCGCAGTTCCTCGCTCGCTTCCGGGCTCGCTTCGGCGAGGAGGTGGTGGCCGTCCTGCACTCGGGGCTCACGGAGCGTGAGCGCTTCGACGAGTGGATCCGCATCCGGCGGGGCGTGGGGCGACTCGTGATCGGTCCCCGCTCGGCCGTCTTCGCGCCCGTCACCGACCTGCGCCTGATCGTGGTCGACGAGGAGCACGACGGCTCCTACAAGCAGGACGACGGCCTGCGCTACAACGCCCGCGACGTCGCGCTCGTGAGGGCCCGCGACGCGAAGGCCCTGTGCGTGCTGGGCTCCGCGACCCCGGCGCTGGAGAGCCTCTACGCCTGCGAGATGGGGCGCAGCAAGCGCTTGAGGATGCCCGAGCGCGTGGGCGCGGCGCGGCTGCCGAGCGTCGAGTTCGTGGACCTGCGTGAGTACCCGACCGAGGACCCGGACGCAGCCAACGCGGCGATCTCGCCCCCGCTCCGTGAGGCCATCGAGACCAACCTCGCCGCCGGCGGCCAGGCCATCCTGCTCCTGAACCGGCGCGGCTTCGCGACGACGGTGCTCTGCACCGACTGCGGCTCCCACTTCCGCTGCGACGACTGCGATGTCTCGCTCACGTACCACGGCCGCCTGCACCAGGTGCTGTGCCACTGGTGTGGCCTGCGTCGCCCGCTGCCCGAGCAGTGCCCCTCGTGTGAGTCGCGGACGGGGCTGAAGCTGGTCGGGCGCGGCACGGAGCGTCTGGAAGAGGAGATGCTCGCGCTCTGGCCGGATCTGCGGGTCGACCGGATGGACGCGGACACGACGCGCTCACGGTCCAGCCACCGACGCATCCTCGACCGCTTCCGCTCCGGTGAGGTGGACGTGCTGGTGGGGACCCAGATGGTCGCCAAGGGCCACGACTTCCCGCGGGTCACGCTCGTCGGGGTGCTGCACGCGGACGCGGCGCTGCACCTGCCGGACTTTCGGGCGAGCGAGCGGACCTTCCAGCTCATCGCGCAGGTGGCGGGTCGCGCGGGTCGCTCCGATCGGCCCGGGCGCGTGCTCGTGCAGACCTGGCACCCCAAGCACCACGCGATCCGCCTCGCCCTCCGCCACGACTACGAGTCCTTCGCCCAGCGTGAGCTGCGCCTCCGTCGCGGGCTCTGGTACCCGCCCTTCTGCCGGCTCACGATGTTCCGCGTGAGTTCCCAGCAAGAGCGCTCGGCGGAGCGCGCGGCGCGGCTCGTGCGTGAGGCGGTCGACCTGGCGGCTCGCGATCTGGTCACGGGCACGGCTCAGCTCCGGGTCCTGGGGCCCACGCCGTCCCCGATGTACCGCATCCAGGGTCGCTTCCGTTGGCAGGTGCTGGTCAAGACGGACGGGCACGGCCGCATGTCCCGGCTGCTGGACAAGGTGGCGCAGCGCCTGCGTGAGGAGGTCGGCAAGCTGCCCGGCCGAAGCCGCGTGGTCGTGGACCGGGACCCCGTGAGCATGCTGTGAGCCCCGTCGGGCCTCAGTCGGCGGCCTTCATCTTCGCGTAGGTCGCCCGGCAGGCTTCGAGCCGCGCGTCCTTGATCGCGACCAGGTCCGCCGGGTCGGCCCAGCCTTCGGGCAGGTCGGTGAAGGCCTCGACGCCCGCCGCCTCCAGGGCCTCGGCGAGCTCGACCTGGTAGGACGCCACCTGGTGCAGGAGCAGCTCGCAGCGCCGGTGGCGGGTGACCTCGGGCTTCGGGTCGTCCGCGGCGGGCTCCAGGGTGGCCTCGGTCCGCTGGATGGCGCGGAGCTGGCTCTGGAGCAGATCGGGTGCGGGCTGCGCGTGCACGCAGCCGACGAGGAGGAGCAGGAGCAGGCGCATGCTGCGTTGGACTCCCGCGGGGACGAGGAGGTTCCCGGCATGCAGGCGCCGGGTCCGGGGCACCTCGTCGGCCCTACTCCACGCGCGCCGTGACTTCGTAGGTCACGACCTCGTCGCCCCAGCTGAAGTGCACGAGGCCGCCGCGCTCGGACAGGTCGCTGGGCACGCCGGCCAGGGTGAAGGCCACCTCGAGCGTCTCGCCAGCGGGCACGTCGGTCGCCGAGGTCGGCAGGGTGAAGAGCCAGCCCTGCGCCGCAGACAGGTCGGTCGAGACCTCGACCGTCCAGACATCCGAGGTGCCGTTGGTGCCGACGATCTCGCCGCCCGTCTGGTCCCCGACGTTGATCGTGCCCAGGTCCAGCAGCCCAAAGCCATCCGCGTCCACGGCGGGGCTCCAGCTGATCCCGGCGATCACCGAGTCGTCGTCGTCCGATCCGCCGCCGCCGCCACGCCGTGAGTCGCAGCCGAAGGTCCCGAGCACCAGGACGAGCATCACCAGGAACCGCATCGCAGACCTCCCCCGCTACTCAGATTCGATGCGGGCCCGGGTCTTGCCGCCCTCGCCCCCGCCGGTGCGCGGCTTCGCCTTGGCCTTCGCCGGCTTCTTCGCCTTGTCCGCGATGGCCTTGTCGCGCTGCTTCTTGGCCTTCTTGAACTTCGGGAAGACCTCGATGGACTTCTCGAACCAGGCGATGGCTTCGTCGTAGTCGCGGCTTCGCCGGCTGAGCATGCCGAGGCGGTAGTAGGTGTGGGCGCGGTACTCGTCCAGCGGGCCGGTGCGCAGGTAGCGCTCGTAGGCATCACGCGCGCCCTTGTTGTTCTTGCGCGACTTGTAGTGGACCTCGCCGACGTGGAACCAGACGCGCTTGTTCTTCGGCTCGACCTCGAGGATGTGCTCGAAGGTGGCCAGCGCGTCGCTGTGGCGCTTCGCCTGCTGGTAGATGCGGCCGAGGGTCATGAGCACGAGGATGTTCTGCGGGTACCGGTCGCGCACCGACTCGGCCTCGGCGATGGCGTTCTTGTAGTCCTTGCCCTCGAGGTAGCTGTAGGTCAGCACGAGGCTGGCCGGCGCGGGGGCAAGCAGCCCGTCCGTCGCCGCGCGGCGCATCTGCTTCAAGCCCTCCTCGCGGTGGTCGCCGAAGCTCGGCAGGCCGTCGACGCGCTCGGTGATGGCGGTGCGCCAGTAGTTGTACATGCCGAGGGCGAGGTCGACGTCGGCGAAGTCGGGCGCGAGCCGCTGCACGTTCTTGATGAGCTCGAGCGCGTCCCAGGCCTTGTTGAAGGCCGAGAGGTAGTCGTCGTGGCGGATGTCGTACATCGCGTCCATGCCGAGGTGCACCGCCTCGAGGAACTGGTACCAGCCGGCCTGGCTGCGCATGCGGCGGGAGCGCTTGAGGCGCTCGTTGGCGTCGGCGAAGTCGCTGCGCCAGGCGCGGTCGAACTCGAAGTCGTAGTTCTCGTACATCATCGCCTGCCAGTTGATCTGGCGGCCGACGGGGCCGAGCGGCGAGTCCGGGAAGTCGATGCTGGCCTCTTCGAAGAGCTGCAGCGATTCGGCGTAGCGGCGCTGGTAGATGAGGTCCATGCCGTCCTGCGCGACGCGGAACTCGGCGCGCGAGACGCCCAAGGGGTTCTCGCCCGTGAAGGCCTTGCCGGACAGGTCCCTCACCGCCGCGCGGCCCATGGAGGGCAGCAGCAGGCTCAAGGCCAGGAAGGTGCGGCGCTTCATGAGGACCTCTTCAGCACGGCGTCGATGAGCTCGGCACCCAGGTCGGTGCCGTAGAGGCTCGCGCACTCCTGCAGGCCGGTGGGCGATGTCACGTTCACCTCCGTGAGGTAGGGACCGATGATGTCGATCCCCGTGAAGATCAGACCGTTCTGCTGCAGGTAGGGGGCCAACTGGCTGCAGATCTCGAGGTCCCGCTCGCTCAGTTCACAGGCCTCCACCCGCGCCCCGACGTGCATGTTGCCCCGGTGATCGTCCGGCGGCGGCACCCGCAAGAACGCGCCTCGGGGCACGCCGTCGACCAGGATCACCCGCTTGTCGCCCTCGCTGATCTCGGGGATGTAGGCCTGCACCATCACGTGCTCGGTGCCGAGCATCGTCGAGGTCTCGAGCAGCGAGTTGAGGTTCTTGTCGTCGGAATCCAGCACGAAGATCCCGCGCCCGCCGTTGCCATCCCAGGGCTTGACCACCGCGCGTCCACCCTGCTCGGCCAGGAAGGCCTTGATGGCAGTGACGTCCAGCGTCACCAGCGTCGGCACGATGAGGTCCGGGAAGCGGAGGATCACCATCTTCTCGTTGGCGTCCCGCAGCGCGTGGGGCGCGTTGACGACGGTGCAGTGCTTCGCCGCCACATCGAGCATGTAGGTGCAGAAGATGTAGCCGATGTCGAAGGGCGGGTCGGTGCGCTTGAAGATGGCGCGGCAGGACTTGCTGCCGATGACCGCCTCCTCCATCACGTCCGCGACCTTCGGCCGGGGCCCGACCTGCAGGCGCGAGGCCTTCGCGAACAGCTCGTCCCCGCGCACGGAGAGGTCGCCGGGCAGGCAGTGCCATACCTCGCCGCCGCGTTTCTGCCACTCCAGCATCAGGACATAGCTGCTGTCCTTGTCCGGGTGCACGGTGGACAGGGGGTCCATGACGAACAGGGCGCGCATTCAGGTCTCTCCCGTTGGTTCGGGATCGATAGGGTAGCGATCCGTTCTTGTCGATGCCTCAAGCGGTCTTCGTCCCCCGTTCCCGGGACAGCGCCGCGAGCTCGTCGGGCAGGCCGCCCTCGTCCAGGAAGAGCAGGGTGCCGCCCGCGACCAGCGCCGGCCCCAGGACCAGCGCCAGCCCCGGCACGAGCGCCATCGCGAAGATCCCCGTGCCGAAGCCCAGGTGGGTCGCGAGGTGGCTGCGCGAGTAGTTGAGCTTCTCCTGCATCTTCAGCCGCTTCCGGTCCAGCACGGGGTCCGTGAAGTTGATGGCCAGGAAGAAGACCGAGTAGAGGAGGGTGCCTGCCGCGAACGCGACGCCGATGCCCGGGATCAGCGAGCCGAAGGCCAGCGGCACGTACATCGCCAGCCAGAGCGCCATGCGGGTGGCGGCGCCGCCCATGCCGCGGATGACGTCGCGGCTCAATTGCCTGGGATCGATCGCCTCGCCGTGGTCCACGCCCGTGGCCGCGTTCTCCACCGCCTCGCTCAGGAACTCGTTGAAGGGACCGCCCAGCAGGCTGGCGACCAGGAAGGCCGAGATGAGGGCGCTGCCCGCGGTCAGCAGGAAGGATCCGATCCCGACCAGCGCCTTCATCAGCCAGTGGCCCACGTCCCTGTACCAGGCGACATCGGTCGCGCTGGCCCAGTCCGGGAGCAGGCGGGCGTAGACGTCGTCGAGCAGGAACATGCCCGCCGTCAGCAGGCCGACGAGGGCGACGGCGTTGATGAGCAGGGGCACCAGCGCGTGCCTCCAGACCTGCTTCGTCTTCATCAGGAACCGCGCGCCGCGCAGCGGGTAGGCGAGCCCGTGAACGAACCCTCTGAATCCAGTCTTCTGCTCGCTCATGCTCGCCTCCCTGCTCATCCGGGCATGATTCTGCCGTGAGGCTCCTTACGTTGCTCCTGCTGATCCTCTTGCCTGGCTTTGCGCAGGCGCATCAGCAAAACACCCCCCGCCTCGTCCACGTCCGCGTTCATGCGGACCGGGTCGAGCTCGCGGTCGCGTGGATCATCCACCCGGGGCCCGAGGCGCGGCACCTGCGCTCGCGCTTCGATCGAAACGGCGACGGCAAGCTGGGATCCGAAGAGCGGGACCTCATCGCGCAGTGGCTGCAGAGCAAGGTCGAGCGCTCCGTGCAGATGGAGTTGGACGGCCTCGCCCTGCGCCCGGAGGTGGGCTCGATGCGTCTCGAAGTCGACGCGCCGGGCAGCCAGGAGGCCGATGCGCTGCGCTTCTCCAGCACCGCCGCGATCCTGGTTTGCCCGCGGCCGGGGGACCACAGCCTGGTCCTGCGCGACCGGCCCGAGCGGCCGGACAAGACCGTGCCCTACCGCGTCGATCTGCCCGAGGACTGGAAGGCGACGGGCGCCTCGTCCACCGGGGAGGCCACCCCGCCTGCCCGCAATGGCGCCGCCTTCACCGCCGGCATGACCGGGGACGGCGGCTCGCTCGAGCTGCGCTTCGCGGTGCCCCCGCTGAAGTGACCCCGCCTGGGGTCTGACCGCACGCGCGAGGACAGTTCGGCCGGTCTCGGGAGCGTTGGCGAGGTCTGCGCGGTAGGATTCGCGGGCGTGACGTCCTCCGTGAAGCGAGCTCTGCCGATCCTCTTCGCCCTGCTGGTGGGCTGCGGACCCGTTCGTGCGACGGTCGGGGTCGTCGACGCCGAGCGCGTCTACAAGGACGCCGCCGCCGCCGGAGCCGAGCACGCGGCGCCCTACCCCTACGAACTCGCGGGCCGGCTGCTGGCCCAGGCGAAGGACGAGCAGGGCTACGCCGACTGGAGTGAGTCCTTCCGCCTGGCGGGCGAAGCCCAGAAGTACGCCGAGCAGGCGCTGGCCCAGGCCCGCTCCACGCCCCAGGCCCCGATCCTCGCGCCGGAACCGACGGCGGAGCCTGCGGTGGATGCGGCCCCCGAGCCTGCTGCGGAGCCTGCCACCGAACCCGTTGTGGAGCCTGCCGCGGACGAGCCGGCCCCCGAGCCCGCGGACGACGACGACTCCGCCGCCGAGCCCGCCCCGGCTCCTGCGGACGCGTCCAACCCCTGGCAGGCACCGAAGTGAAGCGCGCCCTGCCCCTGGTCCTGCTGCTGGTCGGCTGCACCGGGTCCTTGCCGGCGGTCCGCGGGCTGCACGACACCCTGCGTGAGCGGATCCACGAGGCGAAGTACCTCGGCGGCATGGAGTGCGCGCCGGCGGAGCTCGCGGACGCACAGGCTTCGTACCGCTTCGCGAGCTCGGATCTGAACCGCGGTCAGCTGGAGCGCGCCGAGGAGCACCTGGTCGAGGGGCTCGCTGCGGCGGCCCGGGCCCAGGAGGCCGGCCTGCACTGCAACGCCCGCGGCCTGGTGCCCGACAAGACGACGGACCCCTGGATCGACCAGGACGGCGACGGCGTCACCGACGAGCAGGACCGCTGCCCCTGGGCCATCGAGGACGTCGACGAGTACCTCGACACGGACGGCTGCCCCGAGCCCGACGACGACGGCGACGGGATCCTGGACCGCCAGGACACCTGCCCGCGCGAGGCGGAGGACCTGGACGGCTTCGAGGACAGCGACGGCTGCCCCGAGCTCGACAACGACACCGACGGCGTCAGCGACGAGTTCGACCAGTGCCCCAACCACCCCGAGACGAAGAACGGCTTCGAGGACGACGACGGCTGCCCCGACTTCCGGCCGGAGCACCTGACGGTGCACCCCGACTCGCTCGTCCTGAAGAAGCCGCTGACCTTCGTCGATGGCAACGCGATCCTGCTCGGCCAGAGCCACCCGGCGCTGCGCGAGGTGATCACGATGATGAAGGCCGCCCCCGAGGTGACCTTGCGCATCGAGGTCCACACCGACAACAAGGGCAAGGCTGCGACGCTGCTCAAGCTCAGCCAGGCGCGCGCGCAGTCCGTGCACGACTTCCTCATCAAGGAAGGCATCGCCGCGGAGCGGCTGGAAGCCGAGGGCTTCGGCGACAGCCAGCCCGTCAGCACGAACCGGACGGCCTCGGGTCGCAAGGCCAACAACCGCGTGACCTTCACGGCGACCGCCGGCTCCTTCGAGTAGGCCGCGGGGGCTCAGTCCCCGACGAAGAGCAGCCGCCCGAGGCCCATCCGCCGCGCCTCCAGCTCCAGATCCAAGGTGACGTCCTGGGACTCACCTGGCGGCGTGACCCCCGTGGACAGCAGGGCCCTTGTGACCTCGCGACTCATCTCGGCGTAGCCGAGCCAGGTCATGTGGCAGTAGTCGTGGAACAGCTCGTCCCCGGGCAGCGACAGGGGTGAGATCTTCTTCGCGGCGGCGTCGAGGTCGACCAGCGTCGTGTTCGCCGACTTGCCTGCCTCCTCGCGGATGATCGCGTTGAAGCTGGGCCGGCAGCGGTTCCGTGGCAGCAGCTCGACCGACTGCTCCAGCGCGCGCATGGCGCCGTCCAGATCCCCCAGCTCGGCGAGGGACAGCCCCCGCCACAGCAGGGCCTCGGTGACGGGCTCGCAGGTCTCGGACCCGGCCACGGCCTCCTCGAACCGGCCCACGTTGTAGTCGACCCGCATGGCCCGGATGCAGGGCTGCTCCTCGGGCGCGCCGGGCCGGTTCAGCTCCGGCCCCTCCCAGCGCAGGTTCACAGGCAGGGTCGCGAGAAAGAGGGGGACCTCCCGCACCTCGGCGGCCTCGATGATCGCGTGGATGTTCTGGCGGAACTCCTTCGCGAGCCGGGCCGCGTCCGCGTCCTGGGGCGAGTAGTAGGACCGCTCGGCCCGGTCCACGCCCGGCTTCAGGAACTTCGTCAGCAGCCGGTAGCCGCCGAGCCGGTGCAGCTCCTCCTGGATCCGGGACGGCGCCGGCGCCCCCTCGTTGTTGCAGGTGGCGACGAAGTAGGCGTCGGGCTCCAGCTTCAGGGTCTCCTCGACGATCCGCCGGACGCGGAAGGAGGTCTGCCCGCCGGCGGCCAGGTTCACCACCTCGATGTCCTGCTCCGGCCAGCGCTGCCCGAGCTCGAGCCGCAGCCAGGACGGCATGCCGCCGCCCAGCTCGGCCCCGAAGGCCTGCTGCGCGTAGGGCGTGCCCATGGCGAAGGAGCCGCCGCTGATCAGGACTCGGAACCGCTCCCCTTTGTCGACCGCGAAGCGCTGCCGCATCATCGAGTCGGCGGCGTAGTCGCTGGTGACGTAGTGGGGTTCGTGGTCGACCGCGAAGAGCTCGCTCTGCACGAAGAGGACGTTGTCGTCGGGGCGGTGCGTCTGCACGACGCCCTCGTCCTCCAGCCCTTCCACGAGCGTGTTGAGCCCCCAGAGCAGGCCTGCGGTCAGAAGGGCGGTGAAGAGGACCAGGCGTCCCCGTGAGAGTCGGCGCTCAGACACGTGTCAGGATTCCGCCCCCCCGGGGGGATCGTCTACTGGATGACGACCGGCGCGCAGGTGCTGACACCCGCGCCCACGATCATGTAGCCGGAGTTGCTCAGGATGATGTCGGTGTCGCCCGTTTCCGGGTTGAAGCGTTGGACCTGCGAGGTGAGCGTGCCGTCGAAGATGTCCTGGTAGGTGACGAACATGAAGTAGACGCCGCCCCAGTGAGCGAAGGCCCAGGCTCGCACCTCGCCCGGCAGCCCGGGAACCGCCCAGCCCTGCTCGATGAGCCCGGTCGTGCGGTCGATGCGGCCGACCGTCGAGCCCAGGTCGCTGGGGAAGAAGCCCCACAGCTCGGCTGCCCCCGTGCCCGTCAGCTCGGGGCCGCGGTCGGTGTTGCTCAGGCTGCCGATGACGCTGAAGGACAGGTCCGCCGGGTCGATCTGCCCCAGCCGCCCGGTCGAGTGAGCCTGGAGCTGCTGGACGGTGCCGCCCGCGATGTAGAGCGTCTCGGAGCTGCTGAAGGCCGAGTTGGTGACGAAGCCCATGCCGAAGAGCTCGAAGTTCTCGGTGCCGGGCGTCCAGGGCGCGCGCTGGCAGTTGTCGAGGTTGTCGGTCGGGACCCAGAACAGCTCGCCCGAGTTGTAGAGGATCCAGGCGCGACCGCTCCGGTCGACGGACATGGAGAAGGGGGTCGCGGCGCCCGAGCCCCAGCCCGGCCAGGCGTTCGCCGCGGGGCAGCTCAGGTTGCCGAGCAGCGTGAAGGTGAAGGCGTCGTCGAAGGGGTCGAAGCTGAGCAGGCGGTACTGGTTGTCGACCACGTAGACGAGGTCGGTGCCCTCGGCGCAGTCGGGCTCGCTGCACAGCCCCGCGGTGCAGTGCTCGGGCGGGCAGGTGCGGATGTAGCCGCCGACGCTGCCGTCCGCCTCGCAGGAGTAGACGTGGTCGCCGACGCAGACCGGGCCCATGAAGGGGTCGCAGGCGACGCAGCCCAGGTTCGAGGTGCAGAAGGCGTCGGCGCCGCAGGCCTCTTCGTTGTACCAGCGCCAGTCCTGGCAGCTCTGGAAGGAGGCGAGGCCGTCGCAGCGCGTCGCGCCCGGCTCGTTGCACTCCTCGTCGGTGAAGCGATCGGGATCGAGCGGGTCCGGCTCCGACTCCTCGGGGCAGCCGACCAACAGTACGAGCATCGCGAACAGGTAACGCATCGATCCCCTTGCTGCGGCAGTGTAGGAGGAACGGTCGTTCGCCGCGTCTCGGCCAGCGCATTCGGGTGCCTGGGAAGGTGGGGGGCTGCTCGCGCCACTACAATTCCGCCTCCCCTCTTCCGGAGCCCCCCTCCCATGCCCGACTACGACGTCTGCGTCATCGGCGCAGGCCCCGGCGGATTTGCCGCCGCCATGCGCTGCTACGACTTCGGCAAGAACGTGGCCATCGTCGACCGCGGACCGCTCGGCGGCGTCGGTGTGCACAACGGCGCGCTGTCCAGCAAGACCCTCTGGGAGCTGAGCAAGGACTACCGCAAGGCGCTGCTGCGCGACCGCGGCTTCATCGCGCACAAGGTCGAGCTCGACTTCAACGAGGTGATGAACTGCGTCGAGCAGGCCCTGGACGAGAAGGTCGGGCAGCTGCAGCAGCAGATCGACGAGCTGTCCTGCAAGCACCAGGACGACGCCGGCTGCCTCACCCTGATCCAGGGCCACGCGCGCTTCCGCGACTCCCACACCCTCTCGGTCGAGGGCGGCCCCTTCGGCGAGTCCATCGTCACGGCGAAGTCCTTCATCATCGCCACCGGCTCACGCCCCCGCACCGTGCCGCAGTGGCCCATCGACGGCCGTCGCGTCATCACCAGCGACCACCTCGGCGGCCTCAAGGGCTTCCCCAAGAGCCTCGTCGTCGTCGGCGCCGGCGTGGTGGGCTGCGAGTTCGCGACGATCTTCGCCAACTTCGGTCAGACGAAGGTCTACGTCGTCGACCGCGCCGAGCGCATCCTCCCCTTCGAGGACGAGGACGTCTCCCGCATCTGCTCCAACAACCTCGAGGCCAAGGGCGTCACCATCCACCACCGCGCGAGCCTGGTGGACCTCAAGGTCGTCGGCGACGAGGTCGCCTACACGATCGAGCACCACACCGGCGGCCGCGAGACCATCCACGTCGAGCGCGCGCTCATCTCCATCGGGCGGGTGCCCAACACCCACGGCCTGGACCTCGACCGGGCGGGCGTCGACCTGGACGAGCGCGGCTACATCGTCGGTGAGGACACCCGCACCTCGGTGCCGCACATCCACGCCGCGGGCGACGTCACGGCCGACATCGCCCTGGTCAGCGTCGGCGAGATGGAGGGTCGCTTCGCCGCCGAACAGATCTGCACCGGGACCTCGGACAAGCTCTCCTTCGAGAACATCAGCTCCATCTACTTCCTCGACCCCATCGTCGCCGCCTGCGGCATGTCGGAGCAGGAGGCCCAGAAGCGGCGCATCCCCTACCGCGTCGCCGTCTACGGCTACGAGCTGGTCAACCGGGCCATCGCCATGCGAGCCACCAGCGGCTTCGTGAAGCTGCTCGTCAGCGACGACGAGCAGATGTCGATCCTGGGCATGCGCGCCCTGGGGGTGCACGCGTCCACGACCATCGCCGAGGTCTCCCTGCTCATGCGCCACGGGCGCTCCGTGCGCGAGATCGCGGACCTGCTCCACCCCCACCCCTCGGTCACCGAGGGTGTGCAGGACTGCGTTCGCATGCTCCTGGGCAGCTCGATCTACAAGCCGCGCGTCTTCAAGAACGCCCTGCGCCTGAGCCGCGTGGGCTACGCGGACGACGGCTCCGCCCAGACGAAGACCCTGCGCAAGGACGCCTCGAAGGTCTGAGATCTGCACGCCCCGGTGCCTGACACCGAAGCGTGCATTCGCTCGCTAGGATCCGCTCGTGACGGAGGAGGCTGAACCCGAGGGTGACGAGTCGGGATCGGAGGGCTCCGAGCGCTCCGCTGATCTCACCGCCACCGCGTCGCTGGGCAGCGAGTCCGACGGCTCCTTGGGGCGGCTCGGCCTGCCCGACCTCGTCGAGGGCGCCACGATGGGTGGCTACCGGGTGCTGGGGCGGCTGGGGGCCGGCGCGACCGGGGCGGTGTACCTGGGCCTCGACCGGGACCGGAACGAGCCCGTCGCGCTCAAACGCCTGCACCGGATGGATGCCAAGGGTCTGCTGCGGCTCAAGCGTGAGTTCCGGCAGGTGCAGGCGCTCAACCACCGAAACCTCGTCCAGATCCACGAGCTCATCGAGGAGCGCGGCAACTACTACCTGACGCTCGAGTACATCGACGGCGTGTCCTTTCGCGAGTGGGTGCGGAGCGGCGCGCTGGCCAGCCTGCCCGGGCAGACCGAGCGGCCCGACACCGAGCGGCTGCGCGAGGCGCTGCGTGAGCTCGTCGACGGTGTGCAGACCCTGCACGAGGCTGGCTTGCTGCATCGGGATCTCAAGCCCGCCAAC
>JAJDAI010000219.1 GCA_029261955.1 Deltaproteobacteria bacterium
CTGCCCGAGATGGTCCCCGTGGCCGAGCTGCTGCCCCTGGCGACGACGACCGTGGTCGCCTGCCTGCCCGAGCAGCTCAGCGTGGCCGTGCGGCCGGGCGGCCGTGTGGAGCTGGTCCCCGCCACGGGCGGAACGATGCGCAGCGGCACCGTGGTCGAGGTCGCGGGCCTGGTGTCCGAGGCCCCGGAGCGATGCAAGCAGCGCTCGAACGAGATCGGTTGGGTGAGGCCGGTGCGGATCGAGGTGGACGGGGGAGAACTGGTGCCGGGTCAGAGGTTCGACGTGGCCTTCCTGCCGCTGGAGGCGGTCGATGGTTGAGAAGCTCGTGCTGCTCCTGCTGCTGCTGCCGACCCTCGCCCTGGCCGCCCCCCTCACCCTGCAAGACGCCCTCGATCGCGCGAAGGGCCGCTCCCTGGACGTGCAGCTCCAGTCGCTGTCCACCGAAGAGGCCGAGGCCAGCTGGCTCGCCGACCCGCGGGCGGGCTCGCCGTCCATCCGCCTCGGGCTGCGAAACCTGGAGCCCGCGGCCGTGGCGCTGGAGCCCGAGGTGGTCGCCCGCCTGCGCATGCCGCTGCCGCGTCCCTGGGATCTCGCGACTGCGGCCCAGCAGGGCCGGGCCACCGTGCAGCGCGAGCAGGCCGAGCTGAGCGCCATCGAGCAGGAGCTGGACGAGTCGGTGACGACGCGCTTCCACGCCCTGCCCCTGCTCCGCGACGCCGCGGCCGTGGCGACCGAGCTGACCGCGCTGCGCACCCAGCACCTGAGCCTGGTCCAGGAGCAGCGGGACGCGGGCCTGGCGACGGCCCTCGACTGGCTGGAGTCCGAGGAGGACCGCCGCGACGCCGCGGACGATCAGGCGGCGCGAGATGCCGAGGTGCGCGAGGTCGAGGCCGAGCTGCGCTGGCTGCTCGGTTGGCCCGAAGGCGAGGCCCTGGAGCTGGCGGCCGAGAACATCGACGCCCTCATGGCGACGCCGCTGCCGGAGCTCGAAGAGCACGTCCGCCTCGAGCTGGAGCGCGCGCCGCGCCTCGCGGAGGCGCGGGCCGAGATCGATCGCGCCGAAGCCCGCCTGTCGCGCCTTCAGCTCCAGGTGCTGCCCTGGCTGGACTGGCTGGAGGCCGGCGTCGTGGACTCGGCCAGCAAGGCCACGGAGCTCCAGCTCGGCGTCGCCATCGACGTGCCCATCTACCAGTGGTCGCCCGATCGCACCCGCGCTGCGGCTCGCGAGCTCGCGGGCGCGAAGCTGCGCCTCGAGGAGGTCGAGGAGCGGGTGGCGGAGCGTGCGCGGCGTCAGCGCCGTGACATCGCCGATGCCCGCGACCGGCTGGCCGTCGCGCGGGCGCACCTCGAGGCCATCGAAGCCGCCGCGGGCCCGCTGGTTCCGCTGGCGGACGCTGTCCTTCGGGTCGAACTCGAAGCGCGGATCCTGCGTGCGCGCCTGCGCGAGCGCCGCGCCGTGCTGCAGCTGGTCGCCGAGCTCGACCGACTCTGATCGCTCCGCGCAGCGCGCGCTCCCCTACGATCGACCTGCCCGTCCGTCCGCGGCGGGTCGTGAGCGCCGCCGAGGCGCCCGGAGGAGCCCGCCCTGGTCCGCCTGCTGCCCCTGCTGATCCTCGCCGGCTGCACCCCGCGGGTGTGGGACTGCGTGATCGAGGGCGAGGCGCCGGACTCGACCGCTGAGCTGGGCTGCCTGGCCGACTTCGAGCTGCTCGCGTCGCGCCCGCTGGACGCGACCATCCCCGGCGCGCGCGCGGTCAAGACCGTGCTCGATCGTGCGGACGAGGACCGGCTGCACTTCACCCACAGCGAGCGCTTTGCGATCCACCACGACTTCGTGTCTGCGCGGCTCAGCGGCGATGGCCTGCCGCCCGTGCCGGACCTCACCGGCTTCAACCGGGACGCCTACACGAGCCCCGACCGCCGCTTCGTGCTCGGCACCATCACGCACTACGAGGAGCCCGACCTCTGGACGGCCGAGTTCGCGCCCTACGACTCGGCGCCCTCGGAGCTGGTGGACCTGAGCTGGCAGGCCCTGACCGCGTCCACCTACGTCGGCCAGGAGCTGCTCTTCCACCCGACCTCTGCGGGGCACGCTGCCACCGCGGCCGAGCTCGGCCTGCCCGTCATCACCACGGACGAGCTCTTCGCCGGCATCAGCTGGCAGCCCCTGAACCTCGGCGAGGCCCTCGGCCAGCTGCGCTTCTTCACGGCCGAGGAGCTCCAGACCCGCTACGTCGGGCCCCGGGACGTCGCCGTGCTGGACACGGTGCCCAACGACATCTCGGTCGTCGCCGGCCTGATCACCTCCGAGCCGCAGACGCCGCTGTCCCACGTCAACGTGCTCTCCCAGAACCGGGGCACCCCCAACATGAGCCTGCGCGGCGCGCACACCGACCCCGTGCTGCGGGCCCTGGAGGATCGCTGGGTGCGGCTGCGGGTCGACTCCTTCGAGTACGTGTTGGAGGAGGTGAGCCGCGAGGACGCCGATCTCTGGTGGGACGCGAACCGGCCGCCGCCCCTGGAGATCCCGCCTCTGGACCTCTCCGTCCAGCAGCTGGTCGACGTGGGGGACCTGGGCGTGGACGACGTGTCCGCGGTGGGCGGCAAGGCAGCCAACTACGGGGTGCTCTCGCGCATCGAGGGGCTCTTCGTGCCCGAGGCCTTCGCCGTGCCCGTTTCCTTCTACGCGCAGTTCGCGCAGCAGAACGGCTTCGATGTCCGCGTCCAGGAGCTGTTGGCGGACCCCGTCTTCCTCGACGATCCCGGTGCCCGCGAGGCCGCCCTGCTGGCGCTCCAGGCCGACATGCTCGTCGCGCCCGTGGACCCCGCCTTCGAGACGCTGCTGATGGACAAGCTGGCGGCGGACTTCCCCGGCCTGCGCATGCGCTTCCGCTCCAGCACCAACGCCGAGGACCTGGAGTCCTTCAGCGGGGCGGGGCTCTACAGCTCGGCCTCGGGCGAGCCCGGCGATCCGAGCCGCCCCGTGCTCGACGCGGTGCGACACACCTGGGCCAGCCTCTGGAACTTCCGGGCCTTCGAGGAGCGCAGCTACAACGGCATCCCGCAGGACGCGGTCGCGATGGCGCTGCTCGTGAACCCGGCCTTTCGCGATGAGGAGGCCAACGGCGTCGCGCTGACCGCCAACCTCTTCGACCCCGCCGAGCCCGCGCACTACGTGAACGTGCAGAAGGGCGAGGCGTCCGTCGTCGCGCCCGAACCGGGCATCACGGTCGACTCCTTCCTGTACTTCTACAGCCACCCCGGCCAGCCGACGACCTACCTGTCGCACTCCAGCTTCACGCTGGGGAATGACACCGTGCTGTCGTCGCCCCAGATCCACGAGCTGGGTGAGTCGCTCATCGCGATCCACGAGGGCTTCGCCCCGTTCTTCGGCCGCGAGGGTGGCTTCTACGCCATGGACGTCGAGTTCAAGCTCGACGACTTCGACGGCACGCCCCGCATCTGGGTCAAGCAGGCCCGCCCCCACCCTGGTTGGGCCGAGGGGCTGGAGGCGCGCTGAGCCCTGGCTGCGCGGCCCGCTCTCCTAGGGAGCCGTGAAGAGCCCGGTCCAGGTCTGCCAGAGGGCCGCGTGGTCATCGAATTGCAGCACGCGGAGGCCCGCCGGCTCGCACACGAGGTTCTCGGGCACCGGCTCGCCGGCGAGCAGCAGCCAGGCCCCGGGGCGATCGGCCCCCTCGGCGCGGGCGTGGAGCCGCGCGCGCTGGTGCAGCAGCCACCAGAGGCCCCACTCGTCCCCGCGCAGCTGCGTGCCCACGAAGACCAGCGGCGCGGTCAGGAAGAGCGAGGCCCAGTCCAGCTCGCGGGCGGGCAGTGAGCGCAGGTGCTCATCCCAGGATCCCCCGCGGCTGTCCTCGTCGAGCCAGCGGCGCCGCCTCGCCTGGAACTGCACGTAGGCGCGGTCGAGCTGGCCGAGGTAGCGGCCGTAGGCGCGCACGCCGAGCTTCGTGGACTCCCGCCGCGCGGTGTCGCCGTGCGGGTACCAGATCCGGGTGGGGGCGGGCTCGACGAGATCGTGGCGGAAGAGCGAGGCGTCGGGCCGCGACCTCCCTGTGCGCGAGCCCCAGTTCGGCGTGCTGCTGCCCCAGGGTGAGACGCTCATCTGCTTCCCGCCGCCGTGCGCGCGGGCGAGGGAGCGGTCGAAGTTGAGGGACAGAACGTCCGCGAAGTTCGGGGCCAGGAGCTGCGCGTAGAAGGGACGGGTGGGGGACAGCTCCTCGAATTCGATCAGCCGCCGCTGCACGATCTCCTGGAGCGCCGCCTCGGCCCGGTGCGCTGGCTGGCTGAACTCGTCCGCGACCGTCGCGGCGCGCAGCAGCGTCTCCCAGCTCGCGATGGCGGAGCGGGGCAGCTCGCGCGGCACCTCGAAGTCGCGCTCCCGCAGGTCCTCCTGGATCTCGGTCAGCAGGGCGTCCCAGGAGTTGGACGGGTCGGCCTGCGCGCCGGGGCAGGCCTGGCGGTTGATGCCCGAGCCGAAGACCGGGAGCAGGCTGCGCCGCCCGTCGGGCAGGCGGCGCGCGGCGGCGAGGCGCAAGGAGGGCAGGGCGTCCATGGGGGCGCGAGGATAGCGGGCCCGCAGACCGCAGGGCCAGGCTCGCCGCCGTGCAGGAGAGGCCCCCGATGTCCGGCCGAAGTGCCGGTTTGCTCGCGACCCCTGTCGCCGGGCTCGTGCTCGTCCTGCTGAAGCTGTTCGCCCCCGATCCCTGGGGAGGCCCGAACCTCGTGCCCATCGAGCTGGCGGGCATGACCGGTACCCTGGTCGCGGTGAGCCTGGTCGCCCGTGGCAGCGCCCTGTGGACCCGCCGGCGCGACCTGCTGCTGCTCGCCTTCGGCACCGCGCTGCTCTTCCTCGTCGGCATCATCGAGACGAGCGAGCAGGACATGCTCAGCCGCCGCCACGTCTGCCGCTGGATCCCGATCCTCGCCGGCTCGGGCTTCGTGGTCTGGACCGTGGGGCTGGCCTTGGAGCACGCGCGGGGCTGGCGCATCGCCGCGGTCACCGCCGTCCACGAGCCGCTGCCCGGCGAGTTCTGGGCGGAGATCAAGGGGAACAAGGACGCCAAGAAGGCCGGCTCTGCGCCCCGCAGGCGTGTGCTCCAGCTGATCGGGCTGCTCCTGCTGGTGCCGGCGCTGGTTCGGCGGCGCGACCTGGACGCCTTCGCGCTCGCGCTCTTCGCCGTCTTCCTGGCCGTGGCCCTCAGCCGCTCCTGCGGGTCGACCTGGGCGCTGCTGTTCCTGGTGGGGGCGGCGGGCAGCCGCGGAGACCCGGACCGGGAGCCGGGGGTGGGCTCTACGGAGCGCGCCGGCCTGGCCTCGGTCGCAGGCCTGGTCTGTGGGTCCGTCATGGTGTGGCTCGCGGCGAGCTTCTGCGCGCCCGGGCGCATGACGGCGTCCTACTTCCACCCGAACTGGGGGATGTATCTGCTCTTCGCCGGGCTCTGCATCGGCTACCTGGTCGGCGACCTGCGGGCCTGGCTCGTGACGCGCTCGGGGGGCGCGGTCCGGCTGCCGCGTCCAGGCATCGGCATCTGGTAGCTTCGTCGCTCGCCTGGAGGGGCCCATGCCCGACGCGCCCGCCGAGGGAATCCTGCTCGAACTCCGCATCCAGACCCCGCACGGCCAGCCCGTGCTGGGGGCCGCCGTGCTCGTGCACGGCGAGGAGGGGGGCATCCGCGCGGCGGAGCGGCAGGGGCTGTACCGCCTGGTGGTGCCGGGGCCGGGGGATTACCAGCTGCGCGTGGAGCGGTTCGGCCGCGACGACGGCTTCGATCACCGCACCCTGCGCGCCACCTTCTTCCTGCTGCCGAGCGCGCGGGGTCTGCTGGCTCGCCGCCTTCAGCCGCCGCAGAACCAGCGCTCCCGCATCGAGTCGATCGAGGTCGAGGGCGGCGCGGTTCAGCTGGTCGCCACGCTCGACTACCTCTGGTTCACCCACATCGGCTTCCCGCCCACCGAGGGCAACGCGGTCGAGCTGCACGTGGACGGCCAGGCCGGCTGGGGCGCGGTGGCGAAGGACATCGCCGAGGCGCGCGAGTCGGTGCACCTGACCACCTGGATCTACCAGCCGACCACGGAGCTGGAACGCCCCGAGCCCCTGGCCGATCCCGACGAGCGAGCCACCTTCACCGTGCACGAGATGCTGGAGGAGCGGGCCAAGGCGGGCGCGCGGGTGCGGCTGCTGCTCTGGGACGCGCCGGTGCTCCAGCCCCCGCGGGAGGCGCGCGACGCCGGGCGGACGGCGGGGGATCGCTTCGAGGTCCTGGAGCAGAACAACCCCACCGAGCGCGACCTCTTTCCCGACGAGTGGGCCCTCGCGAACCGGCTGTTCGGGAACTTCCAGATCGGCTCCTACCACCAGAAGACGGTCGTGGTGGATGGCCGCGTTGGCTACTGCGGCGGCATGAACCTCAAGGAGAACGACTGGGACAGCCGCGTGAACCGGCTCTTCGATCCCCGCCGTTGCCGCTTCGACCGCAGCGGCGAGCACCGCCGGCGCGTGCAGGCGAAGGAGGAGAAGCCCGACCACCTGCCGCGCCACGACTTCATCGCGCGCATCGAAGGCCCCGCGGTGGAGCACCTCGAGGGCAACTTCCGGCAGCGCTGGAACCACATGATCGAGCAGGACGCGCGCTGGGCCGAGCAGGCGAGCGCCATGGCCGCGCCCGAGCCGGTGGCCGCTCAGCCCCAGGGCTCCGCCGTGCAGGTCGTGCGGACGATGCCCGCGCCCTTCGACGAGCGCGGCATCCTCGACGTGCACATCCGGGCCGTGCGCACCGCGCGCAAGCTCATCTTCATCGAGGACCAGTACTTCCGCAGCACCCACCTCAGCGACGCCATCGCGGATGCGGTGCGAACCTGGCCGGAGCTGCACGTCGTCGTGCTGACCATCCAGGGTGAAGCGGAGGGGCTGGGCACCGGCGCCTGGACCCGCGAGTGCTTCGAGCGCGTGCGTCAGCGAATGCCGAAGAAGCGCCGCGGGGCCTTCGAGCTCTACTCGCTGAAGGTCTGGGACCGGGACGCGAGCGGCCGCGGCCACCTCCAGGACGTGGACAACCACAGCAAGCTGATGATCGTGGACGATCGCTTCCTGACCGTCGGCAGCTGCAACATCAACGACCGCGGCTTCGAGTACGAGGGCGAGATCAACGTCGCCGTCGTGGACCCGCCGCGCGTGCGGGCCTGGCGCGAGGACATCTGGCGCAGCCACCTCGCGAACGACCGACGGATCGGCGGTGGGGCGGACAGCGACGTAGCCATCTGGATGGAGCACGCGGCCGCGAACCGGGCCTTCGCTCGCTCGCTCAGCGACGCCCCCCGCAGCAAGGTGTTCCCCTTCGTGCCGCCGGCAGGGCGCGCGATCCTCAGCGCGCCGGACGTCTTCTAGGCTGGGCGGCTGCGGGGGCGGAGCCGGGGGGCATCTGTCGCCCCCGCGGTTCCGCCGTTCTCGCTAGTCGACGCAGACGCCGCCGCCCGTGGGGCCGGCGTGCTCGCAGTGCAGGTCCGCGTCGCCCTGGGCCGCACCCAGGTGGTAGCCGCGGCAGGCGAGGGTGTCGCCCGTGGCGTCGCCCTCGGTGCCGAGGGGCCAGGTGGCGCACTCGATCTCGCAGGCGGCCGCGTCGGGCCACTGCTCGTTGGCGTCCACGCACAGCGCGCTGATGCCGGCGCAGAAGGCCATGCAGGGGTCGAAGGCCGAGTCGTCGTCGTCGG
>JAJDAI010000220.1 GCA_029261955.1 Deltaproteobacteria bacterium
CGGGCCTGCGCTTCGTGCCCTCGGCGCTCGCGGCGGGGCTGAACGCCGCCGACCTCGTCGGGACCTACGAGCGGCAGCCGGCGGAGAACGGCTGGCACACGGGGGCGCTGTCCATCGACGGCGACGGGCTCCGGTGGACGAACGAGGCCGGCTCCGACTGGGCGCTGTCGCTGGACGAGCTGGCCCAGGGCGAGCTGGTCAACGCTCCGGACAGCCCCTACGTCGACGAGCCGGGCGGGGCGCGCTTCGACCTGATCTTCGCGCAGGACGACCGCGGGATCTTCAGCCCGGAGATCGCCGGCTTCCGCTTCCTGGGCGAGGCCTACCTGCGGCAGTAGGGCCGGGGCCGCGAGGCAGGCCCGCGCAGCCGGACTGAAACGAGAGCTGGAGAGCCCATGTCCGAGACCTCACGTGTTCGCGTCTACCTCGGTTGTTCGCTGGACGGCTGCATCGCCGGCCCCGACAACGACCTGTCCTTCCTCATGGAGCAGGCGCCGGAGCCCGACGGGGAGCCCGGTCCCGACGCCGGACTCGGCTTCGCGGAGTTCCTCGAGCAGGTGGGCGCGCTGCTGATGGGGCGGAACACCTACGAGGTGCCGCTGAAGTACGACGCCTGGCACTACGGGGATCGCCCCGTGCTGGTGGCGACGCACCGGGAGCTCCCCCCCGCGCCCCAGGGCGGCACCGCCTGGGCAGTCCAGGGCGACATCGTCCAGCTGATCGCGCAGGCGAAGGAGGCGGCGGGCGACAAGGACGTCTACCTGGACGGCGGCGACCTCGTGCGCCAGGCCCTGGACGCCGGCCTGGTCGACGCCATCTGCCTCACCTTCCTGCCCCTGATCCTCGGGCGGGGCATCCGCCTCTGGGAGGGTCTGCAGTCCCGCACCGACCTGGAGTTCGACCCGCCGGTCGTGCACGGCGGGCGCATGGTGCAGGTGACCGCGCGGGTGAAGCGGCGGGGCTAGCCTCGATGGACAGGCCCTGAAACGAGGCGATCGCGGTGTGGACAAGCGCTTGCGACTCCACGATCGCACTCAGCTGCCCCTGAGCCAGGTCGGGTTCCCCAGAGCCCATCCCTCCCGAGTGGTCCCCAGGTTCGCGGCCTGCGAGGACACCGCCGCCGAGCAGGCGGTCTGCCGGGCGCTGGTAGCCTGCGTGCCGTGGCCTCCCGCAAGCAACTCCAGCTCTTCGACGACCACCACGACATGCTCGCGGACGGCGTGCGCATGCGGGCCTACGCCGAGGCGATCCGGAAGACGGTGCAGCCGGGCGACCGGGTGGTGGACCTCGGGGCCGGGCTGGGGATCCTCGGCTTCCTGGCGCTGCAGGCCGGCGCGGCGCACGTCTACGCCGTGGAGAAGACCGACTCCATCGAGCTGGCGAGGCGCCTGGCCGAACAGAACGGGCTCAGCGACCGGGTGACCTTCTTCCACGGCAGCTCGACCGACTTCACGCTCGATGAGCCCGCCGATCTGCTGCTGTCGGAGACCCTCGGCAGCTTCGGTGTGGAGGAGAACACCCTCGCGTTCACCCTGGACGCGCGCCGCCGGCTGCTGAGCCCGCAGGGCAGGATGCTGCCTCGCGCGCTGAGGCTCTGGCTGGCTCCGATCTGCCTGGAGCAGGCGCGGGCGAAGGTCGAGTTCTGGCGCTCGGTGCAGGGGCTGGACTTCAGCCCCGCCATCGACGAGCTCGTCTCCCGCATGGCTCCGGCGGACATCGGCGTCGAGCACCTGATGGCTGCGCCCCAGGTCTTCGCCGACGTCGACCTGCGGCAGCACGAGGACCTGGCCCTGCGCAACACGCTGCTCTACCCCATCCAGCGCCCCGGCACGCTGCACGGCGTCGCCGGCTGGTTCCAGGTGGACCTGGCGCCGGGGATCCTGATCTCGACCGCGCCCAACGCGCCGTCCACCCACTGGCGGCAGGCGGTCTTCCCCCTGCGCGAGCCCATCGAGGTGGCGGCGGGGGACTACCTGGAGGTGACGCTCGCGATCGGCCCCGCAGGGCCGCGATCGGACGACACGGTGGTCGAGCTGAGCTGCCGTTGCACCCAGGCCGTGAAGGATGGCTGGCTCGCCGGGCCCCGCCGCGCCGTCCTGGTGCACGATCTGGAGCGCCTGGGCCGCCGGCTGAAGGCCGTGCAAGACGCCTTTCCCGACACGACGCTGCACGCCGCGGCGATCAAGGCCCAGCCGGTCGGGTCCATCCTGGAGTTCCTGGTGCAGCAGGGCGCCGGGCTCGAGGCGGCGTCCCTCGAGGAGGTCGCCCTGGCCCGCGCCGCGGGTTGCCCCGCGGATCGCATCGTCTTCGACTCGCCGGCGAAGACCGAGCTGGAGTTGGCGCAGTCCCTCGCCTGGGGCATCCGCATCAACGCCGACAACCCCGCGGAGCTCGAGCGCATCGACAAGCTGCTGGCCCAAGGGCCCTCGGACAGCGTCATCGGGCTGCGGCTGAACCCCGCGCTGGGGGCCGGCTCCATCGCCACCACGAGCGTCGCGGACCGGCGCTCGCGCTTCGGCGTCACCCTGGACGACCCCGAGGAGGTCCAGGCGCTGTACGCGCGCTACCCCTGGCTGACGGCCGTGCACCTGCACGTGGGTTCCCAGGGCTGCACGTCGGCGCCGACCTGCTGCTCCGCGCCGTCTACCGGCCCGACGACTGGGCCCACGAGTTCGTCGTGCTGGGCCCCGAGGGGCAGCTGCGCGAGGGACCGACCCGCGCCCGGACCCTGGCGGGGCCGCTCTGCTTCGGCGGGGACGTGCTGGCGCGGGGGGTGGAGCTGCCCGAGCTTCAGGCCGGCGACCTCGTGGTCGTGCGCGCCGTCGGCGCCTACACCCTGAGCATGTGGTCCCGGCACTGCTCCCGGGGCACCCCCGCCCTGCTCGGGCTGGACCAGGGACAGCTTCGCTTGCTCCGCCGCGCGGAGACCCCGGAGTCGATGGTCGCGTTCCGGGGCCTCGACGCCGGTCACGCGGCGCCTACTCGCCCCGCACCGAGACGCTCAGCGCCGGCTCCTGCTCGCCGTAGCGCGTGCTGACGTAGGCGGCGAAGGCGTCCTCGCCCTGCAGCCGGTGCAGGAAGAAGGGGACCACCACGCTCTGGGTCAGCCGGATGGCCTCGTTGATGGGGAAGGCCTCGTCGGTGCAGGTCGCGTCGTAGGGATCCACGAGCTGCCCGGCCCCCAGCGCGGGCCAGGCGCTGACCTCGAAGCCGAGCCCGATGAGGAAGTCCCCGATCGCGCAGACGTTGGCGAAGTGGGTGTGGTTCGCGCCGTCGATCTCGGCCGAAGCCACGAAGGGCGCCGACGTCATCTCGTCGAAGGCCAGGTGGTTGTTGCCGATGGGCACCGACACGTCCGCGGTGCCGCCCAGCAGCAGCGTCGGCACGGTGATCGTCGCCAGCTGCTCGGGCGTGAAGCCGGCGTTGTCCCCCTCGCGATCGTCCGACTGCAGGTCGGCGTCGATGACGGCCGAGATGGGCGCGATGGCGGCCACCCTCGGGTCTGCGGGAGCCCCCGCCCAGCCCGCGGCGGCGCCGATGGCCGTCATGCCGCCGAAGGAGTGGCCCAGCACGCCGACCTCGGGCTCACCGAGGCGCTCGAACAGGGGGTCCTCGGGGTCGGCCGAGGCGGCCTGGAGCGCGTCGATGACGAAGGACACATCCGGCACCCGGTTGGCCGCGGCGACGTCGAAGGGGTCGTCGGGCTGCTCCTGCGAGTTGCCCACGTGCTCGGGGCTGGCCACGACGAAGCCGTAGCTGGCCAGGGACTCCATCAGCTCCACGGACTGCGTGTTGATGCCGCCGTAGCCGTGGGAGAAGACCAGCAGCCACTGCCCGGCCTCGTGCACCGCGACCCCGTCCACCGCGACCTCCGAGGGCAAGGAGAAGCCGGCGCCCAGGGGGTACTCGGCGGGCGGGGCGCCTTCGGCCTCGGCCGGATCCGCGGGGTGCCACAGCTCCAC
>JAJDAI010000023.1 GCA_029261955.1 Deltaproteobacteria bacterium
CCTTCTTGGCTGCAGGCTTCGCGGCTGCGGGCTTGGGCGCCACGGGCTCGCTGGCCGCGGGCTCGACGGCCTCGGCTGCGGACTCCTGGCGGGCGAACTGGGACGCGGACGGGATGCCGTGGCGCCGCCGGAACGCGGCGACGTTGCCCACGGTGACCCCCGCGAGCTTCGCCACCTCCTGGTCCACCTGAAGGCCGAGCAGGTGCGCGAACGCATCCATCTTCGAGGTGCGACGGCGCGGGACGGGGCCGGACCTCGGCGGGGCGGCCGGGATGCCGTCCGCGCGTCGGCGCGCGCCGATGCTGGCCGCCTTCAGGCCCGAGAAGCCCGCGATGGTCTGGTCGGACACCACACCGAAGAGGTGCGCGAAGCGGTCGAGCTTGGAGGGGCGGCCGGGCTTGGCCGGGCTCGCCTTGACCGCCTTGGGCGAGCTGCTCGCCGCGCCCTCGCCACGCCAGGTCGCCGCGATGCCGCGCCGGACGCGCCAGGCGCGCACGTTCTCGGGGGTCAGGCCAACTCGCTGGGCGACCTCGCGGTCGGGCAGAACGCCCACGATGTCGAGGTGCTGCTCAAGGGGGGACTTGCGGGGCATGGTTCGTCCAACGTTTCTCCCCCCAGAGCGGGCGGATTGTGACACAAGTCTGGCTGTTGGCAAGCTACCGGGTCTTCTCGCCCAAAATCGCGGCTTCTTCAGTGCACCCAAGCTTCCCGTACATCCATGCGGCCAGCGACCAGGCCTCGCCAGCCAACACACGCCGCCCCAGCACCGCGCGGTCTCCCAGCGCCGCCAGGGCCGCCGCCGTGTCGGGGTTCACCAGCCCACGCTCGCGCGCGCCACGATCCAGCTCCCCCAGCTCCCGCTCCGCCGGGCCCCAGTCCCCGAGCATCGAGGCGTTGCAGAGCCGCAGCAGCCCCAGGAAGGTGCCCATGGCGACCTGCGCCGAGCCGCGGAGGATGGCCAGCGCCTCGTCCAGCAGCGGCTCCGCGCGCCTGGGCTCGCCGTCCTCCATGGCCATGACAGCCAGGTTGGCGAGCACGCTCGGCAGGCCGATCCAGTTGCCCGAGTCCCGGTAGAGCCGCGTTCCTTCCTCGTAGGCCCCGCGCGCGTCGTCGCGCCGCCCCTGCTGCCGGGCGATCTCGCCGAGCAGCACGAAGGCGTCGCCCGTGCGCATCGGCTGACCGAGGCGGTGGTTGGACGAGACCGACTCGCGCAGCACCGCCTCCGCTTCATCCAAGCGCCCCAGGGTCAGCAGGGCGTGCGCCAGGCCGGAGAGCATGTAGGCCTCGAGGTAGGCGTCGCCCACGGCCTGGAAGCCCTCGCGCGCCTCCTCGAAGAGATCGACCGCCTCCTCCGGGCGCCCCTGGTGGTTCGCCGCCGTGGCCATGCGGTAGAGCAGCCGGGCCCGGCGCCAGCGGTCGCCGCTCGCCTCTGCGAAGACCAGGCCCTCGGACGCGAAGCGCTCGGCCTCCGCCGGCTGACCGCCCACCAGGGCGACGATCGCCGCCTGGAGCAGGGCCCGGAGCTCCAGGTCGTTCCAGCCGCCCTGCCGCGCCGCGCGCAGGGCCGACAGGACCGAGGAGCGCGCGTCGTCCAGACGGGCCTGGAAGAGCGAGAGCCGGGCGCGGTGCACGGCGAGGCTGACCCGCGCCCGCGCCGGCTCGTCCCCGCCGATGGCCTCGATGGCCTGATCCATGGCGTCGAGCACCGAGGCGAGCAGGCCGGGCTCGCCCAGGCTCTCCAGCTCCGCGGCGATGCCCTCGAGCAGCTGCAGCGCCTCGGTCGGCCGGCGCGCACCGAGCAGGTGCGTGGCGATGCGGAAGCGCTTCTCCCGGTCCGGCGAGCGCGTGTCCGCCAGCAGCGAGCGCGCGGCCGCGGTGTGCAGCGCGACAGAGCGGCCGGCGTCGGTGGCGCGCTGGCAGAGGGCCTCCACGAGCAGGCCGTGGCTGAATCGCCAGCCCTCCTGCGTGCGCTCCAGCAAGCGGCTGTCGGCCAGGGCCGAGAGCGGGTTCGGCCGAGCCATCAACCGCAGCTGCCGGCAGGCCGAGAGCCACTCGGGCATGCCGAAGTCCTGCCCCAGGACGGCGGCCATCTCGACCGCGGAGCGGTCGTCGGCAGGCGCCTCCTGGAGCACCGCGTCGATCCGACCCAGCCACAGCGCCCGCAGGTCGTCCGGGATGCTCGCCCGCTCCCCCTCGGCCAGGCGCCAGCCGCTCCGGGTAGGCCGGAGCACGCCGCGAGCCACCCAGTCCCCCACGAGCTGCACCGCGAACATCGGGTTGCCCTCGGCCCGCCGCACCACGCGGGCGACGAGCGCCTTGTCGAGCAGGAGCATGCGCCCCACCAGCTCGGTCATGTCGGCCTTGGGCAGCGGCCCGAAGGACAGGCTCCGGGAGCGCGGGTGGTCCAGCAGCTGGTCCTGCTCCCGGGACGCGACCACGTCGCTGCGCACCGTCGCGACGACGAGGATCCGCGCCGGCCGCGTGTCCTGCCAGGCCAGCAGCGTCTGGAGGAAGGCGGCGGTGTCGGGGCTGCGGTGCAGGTCCTCGATGACCAGCAGCACCGGGCGGCGCAGCGCGAGCCACTCCAGGTAGCGGCGGGCGATCGCGTGGCGGGCCCCGGCCGAGCCGAGCTCCACGGCGAGGGCGTCCCCGGCCCGCTCCTCGGGCGTCGAGGGTTGGACCAGCTCAGCCAGGGCGCGGCCTTCGCGCGGCGAGCCCCCCAGGATGGGGCCCAGGGAGCGCTCCAGACGCTTGATCCGCGGCCGCCGGTCCAGGTCCAGGGTCCGTGTGTGCCGTCCGATGGCGCCGGCGAGCCCGTCGGAGGGCCCCGGCGTGGCGGCGTGGGTCACCTGCACGACCTCGCTCAAGCCCTCTTCGATGCCGCGCTCCGCCGCCCAGCGCGCCAGGCGGGACTTGCCCAGGCCGGCGTCGCCCTCCAGGGACACGAGCAAGGCGCCGCTGCCGGCCGCGACCTGGCCGAAGCTGGCCTGCACGGTCTTGCGCTCCTCCCGGCGGCCCACCAGCGGCACGGGCCGCAGGCCGTACAAGCCGAGCCCGGCGCCGATCAGGTGGCTGGAGCGGCGCTTCGAGCCGGCCGGCGCGGGGGTCTCGGGATCGACACGCATCAGCGCGGCGAGCGCGTCGGCGGCGCTGCCGGTGCGGTCGACGGGGCGCTTCTCGAGCAGGTTCTGAAGCCAGGGCCGCAGGCCGGGTGGCACATCGAAGATCGCGCGGAAGGGCGGGGGCGGCTCGTTGACCTGCGCGTGCATGGTCTCGCGTGTGTTGCCCCGCTTGAAGGGCTGCACACCCGTCGCCAACCACCAGGCGATGCAGCCGAGCGCGTAG
>JAJDAI010000221.1 GCA_029261955.1 Deltaproteobacteria bacterium
GGGTGCCGTCCATGTCGAAGATGACGGCGCGGATGCCGGTGATGGCGCTCATGCGGGGCCTCCCTGCCTCGACCGGAAGACGGGCAGGTCCAGCGGATCCAGCGGGGTCTCGCCCAGCAGCAGGTCCGCGGCCTTCTCCGCGATCATCATCGTCGGCGCGTAGATGTTGCCGTTGGTGACGTAGGGCATCACCGAGGCGTCCACGACGGCCAGCCCCTCGACGCCGTGCACGCGCATGGTCGACGGGTCCACCACCGAGTCGCCGTCCACGCCCAGGCGCAGGGTGCAGGAGGGGTGCAGGGCGGTCTCGGCGTCGCGGGCGACCCACTCGAGGATCTCGGCGTCGCTCTGCACGTCGGGGCCGGGCGAGGTCTCCCCGGCGTCGAGCTCGGCGAAGGCCGGCTGGCCGAGGATGTGGCGGGTGCAGCGGATCGCCTCGACCCACTCCCGGCGGTCCTGCTCGGTGGACAGGTAGTTGAAGCGCAGGGCGGGCGGGTCGCGCGGGTCGGCGCTGCGCAGGCTCACGGAGCCCCGCGCGTCGGAGTTCATGGGGCCGACGTGCACCTGGTAGCCGTGCCCCCCGGCGGGCGAGGTGCCGTCGTAGCGGATGGCCAGCGGCAGGAAGTGGAACTGCAGGTTCGGGTAGGCGACGTCCTCGTTGGAGCGGACGAAGCCGCCGGCCTCGAAGTGGTTGGTCGCGGCGTCGCCGTCGCGGTGGAACAGCCAGCGGTAACCGAGCCAGGGCTTGCGCCACCAGGCCAGCGAGGGCTGCACCGACACCGGCTTGCTGCAGGCGTGCTGCACGTAGACCTCGAGGTGGTCCTGGAGGTTCTGGCCGACGCCCGGCAGGTCGTGCACGACCTCGATCCCGTGGGCGGCGAGGTCGTCGGCGCGCCCCACGCCGGAGAGCTGGAGCAGCTGCGGGGAGTTGAAGGCCCCGCCGCAGCAGACGACGGTGCCGCCCCGGGCGGTGCGGGAGCCGGAGCCCTTGCGGTACTCGACCCCCACCGCGCGCTTGCCCTCGAACAGGATCTTCGTGGCCGGCGCCCGGCAGATCAGGTCGAGGTTGGGCCGATCCAGCACCGGGTGCAGGTAGGCGCGCGCCGCGCTGAGCCGTCGTCCCCTGAGGATGTTGCGGTCGAAGACGCCGAAGCCCTCCTGCTGGAAGCCGTTGACGTCGTCGGTGAGCGGGTAGCCCGCCTGCTCCGCCGCCTCCAGGAAGGCACCGAAGAGCGGGCTGCGGCAGGGCCCGGCCTCCAGCTTGAGCGGGCCTTCGTCGCCGCGGTAGTCATCGCCGCCGCGCAGGCGCTGCTCCGAGCGCCGGAAGTAGGGCAGGCAGTGCGCCCAGTCCCAGGCGGCCATGCCGTCGTCGCGGGCCCACTTGTCGAAGTCGCCGGGGTTGCCGCGGATGAAGATCATCCCGTTGATGCTGGACGAGCCGCCGAGCACCTTGCCGCGGGCGTGGTCGACGCGCCGGCCGCCCATGTGGGGCTCGGGCTCCGAGGCGTAGCACCAGTCGTAGAGCGGGTTGCCGATGGGGATCGTCAGGGCCGCCGGCATGTGGATGAAGATGTCCCAGAGCGAGTCCGGTCGGCCGGCCTCGAGCACGAGGACGCGGGTCGCCGGGTCGGCGCTGAGCCGGGCCGCCAGCGCGCAGCCGGCGGACCCACCACCGACCACGATGAAGTCGTAGCTCTGTGCGCTCATCGAACTCCTCATCGAGCCGCACGCGGAGGCGGTCTCGCGCGCAGTATCGTGCGCCGGCATGCCGGAGAGCGCGCCTTGAACACGACCTTCCTCTTCTTCGTCGCCAACATCCTCTTCTGCCTGGCCTACGTCGTCCGCGACATGAAGTGGCTGCGCATCATGACGATCGTGGCGGCGCTGGCGACCTTCCCCTACTTCATCCTGCGCGAGGAGCCCCTGTGGTCGGCGGTGCTGTGGCAGTCGGCCTTCGTGGCCATCAACGGCGTCAACCTGGCCTGGCTGCTGCGCGAGCAGCAGCCTGTGCCGCTGACCGACGAGCAGGAGCACCTGCACAACCTCGTCTTTCGCGCCCTGACCCACCGGCAGCTGCTCCGCCTGGTGGATCTGGGGAAGTGGAAGGAGGCCGAGCCCGGCGAGGTGCTGATCCGCTCCGGGGCGGCGCCCGAACACCTGCTGCTGATCGTGCAGGGCCAGGCGGACGTCTACGTGGAGGGGGAGCTGATCGCCCAGCTCGTGCACGGCCGCTTCGCCGGCGAGATGGGGCTGCTCTCCGATGAGGTGGCCAGCGCCGACGTGCTCGCCGTGGGCCCGATCCGCTACCTCAGCTGGAAGTCGAGCGACCTGAGGAAGCTGATGGCCGACTCGGCGCTCTTCGAGAAGTACCTCCCCGGGATCCTGGGCCACGACATGGCGACGAAGCTGCGGGCGACCGGGGAGTTCCGGAACCTGGCGAAGCTGGCGGAGTGACTCAGTAGAGCGCGAGCCGGAAGAAGGTCCCCAGGCTGCCGGTCCCCACATACAGCCAGCCCGTCTCCGACACCGTGCACGAGCCGTTGTCGCCGTGGTCCGCGGGCAGGTCGGGCAGCGGGTTCCAGCTGTCGCTCGCGATGTCGTACTGCCACATGGACGAGCCGCCGCTGCCGCCAGCGACGTAGATGTGGCCTGCGCGGTCGCCGCAGAAGATGTCGCCAAGCTGGCTCTGGGGGATGGGGGTGAGCGCCGTCGCGCTGCCCGTCGCCAGGTCGACGCGGTGCAGGGCCGGGGCGTTGTAGGCCCCCAGGAAGAGGGCGTGGCCGGCGGGGTCGTAGGCCAGGCGCGTCTCGTACTGCCGGCCCAGACCGGTCACCAGGTAGGAGACCGAGCCCGTGACCGAGTCGTAGTCCACGATGCTGCCGGCCTCGGTGTAGCCGTAGACGTGCCCCAGCTCGTCCGTCTCGGTCATGTTGAGGTCGTCGCCGCCCACGAAGTCCGCCTCGACGGTCCAGAGCTCGGTCACCGGGTCGTAGGCGTGGATGGCGTCGCAGCGGGCGAGCCAGAGCCGGCCGTCCCAGGGAGCGAGCGTCGCCCAGGGCGGGGCGCT
>JAJDAI010000222.1 GCA_029261955.1 Deltaproteobacteria bacterium
CCATCGCAGAGCTCGGGAGCGCCGAGGAACACGGCCGCGTTCGCGTCGTCGCAGTCGCCGTCGCCACATTCGGTGTCGCCGTCGCCGTCGTCGTCCGTCTCGACGCCGGGCACCGCGCCGTCGCAGTCGTTGTCCAGCCCGTCGCACAGCTCCGGGGCGCCGCTGTAGATGGCCGGGTCGCCATCGTCGCAGTCGCCGTCACCACACTCGGAGTCGCCGTCGCCGTCGTCGTCCGTCTCCTCGGCTGGGATCGCACCGTCGCAGTCGCTGTCCAGCCCGTCGCACAGCTCGGGCGCGCCGTCGTAGACGGTGGGGACCGCGTCGTTGCAGTCCCCCTCGCAGATCCGCTGGCCGTCGAGGTCGTTGTCCGCCTCATCGACAGGCACCGCGCTGTTGCAGTCGTTGTCGAGTCCATCGCAGAGCTCGGGCGCGCCCGGCCAGGTGGCGGCGTCGCCTTCGGAGCAGTCGCCCTGGCAGTGGCTGAAGCTGTCGCCGTCGCTGTCGATCTCGTCGGCCGGCACCACCCCGTCGCAGTCGTTGTCGACCGCGTCGCACAGCTCCGCCGCTCCGGGGAAGGTCGTGTTGTCGTTGGCCCCGCAGTCCCCGGCTCCGAAGATCCCGCTGGGCAGGCTGGCGTTCACATCCAGCACTGGGCAAGCGATGTAGCCGTCGCTGTCCAGGTCCTGTTCCTCCACCGGCACCACCCCGTCGCAGTCGCTGTCCCGACCGTCGCAGAACTCCGCGGCGGATGTGTTGATGAAGGGGTCGGTGTCGTCGCAGTCGATGCACGAGCTCTCCCCGTCTCCGTCCGCGTCCGTGCCCTCCAGGGTGTTGGGGTTGCAGTCGTCGTCGATGCCGTCGTTGCAGACCTCCACCGCGCCGGGGTTCACCGCGGCGTCCGCGTCCGCGCAGTCGCCGCCGCCGAAGGCTGCGTTGCCCCCCGAAGCGACGTAGACGCAGGTGAACCAGCTGTCCCCGTCGGCGTCGACTTCGGCCGCGCCGAGGGAGCTGTCGCAGTCGTTGTCCCAGCCGTCACAGAGCTCGGGGGCGTCATCGAAGATCGAGCTGTTGCTGTCTTCGCAGTCGCCGGCGCAGATCCTCTGCCCGTCCCCATCGGCGTCCGCTTCGTCGACCGGCACGACGTTGTCGCAGTCGTTGTCGACCCCGTCGCACAGCTCGATGGCGCCCCCGTAGCGCGCGGGGTCCGCGTCGTCGCAGTCGCCCATGCAGGCCCCCAGGCCGTCGCCGTCGCCATCGAGCTCGGCCGGGGGCACGGCGCCGTCGCAGTCGTTGTCGAGTCCGTCGCACAGCTCCACGTTGCCGGGGAAGACCGTCGCCTCGGCGTCGTCGCAGTCGGCGCAGCTCAGGGAGCCATCCCCGTCCCCGTCCACTTCCCCCGCGGCGTCGAAGTTCGCGCCGTCGAAGCAGTCGTTGTCCTGCCCGTCACACAGCTCCACCCCGCCGGGTGTGTTCGCGACGTCCGCGTCGTCGCAGTCAGCGCAGCTCAGGGACGAGTCCCCATCGAAGTCCACCTCGCCGCCGGCATCCGCATCGGCGGACCCGTTGCAGTCGTTGTCCTGCCCATCGCAGAGCTCGACGCCCCCGGGCGTGTTCGCCGCGTCCGCGTCGTCGCAGTCGGCGCAGCTCAGGGACGAGTCGTTGTCGGCGTCCACCTCGCCCGCGGCGTCCGCATCGGCAGACCCGTTGCAGTCGTTGTCCCGACCGTCGCACTGCTCGATGTTGCCGGGCAGGTTGAAGGCGTCGTCATCGTCGCAGTCCACGCAGGAAAGGGCCCCATCGCCGTCGCTGTCCACCTCGCCGGCCGCGTCGGCGTCGGCAGCGCCATCGCAGTCGTTGTCCTGCCCGTCGCACAGCTCGACTCCGCCGAGCAGGTTGGCCGGATCCGCGTCGTCGCAGTCGCCATCGCAGACGCTCTGCCCGTCTCCGTCCCCGTCCAGCTCGTCGCTCGGGACCACACCGTCGCAGTCGTTGTCGATGCCGTCGCAGACCTCGGTGTTGCCCGGGTTTGCGCTCGCGTCCCCGTCGTCGCAGTCCGCCGCGCAGGCGAGGTCGGGGAAGCGGCCCAGGATCGTGAGGGTGCGGCTGGTGTAGCTGGCGCCGTTCGTCGAAGACGTCCAGTCGGGGTGCCCGGTGGGTTGGTTGCCGATCCCCATCTCGTTGATGCCGCCTCCGCTGTGCCGGTTGATGGCGAAGACCGTCTCCCCCTGGCCCCAGTTGTGGATCTGGAAGCTGCCGTAGCAGGCCGGCACCGTCGGCGTGTCGTCGAAGTCCCACAGGTTGCCGGCGCCTCCGAGGCCGCCGATCCCCTGCTGAGGGGCGTAGCAGTGGTGCCACAGCTCCACGTTTCCAGTGGCGCTGCCCGTCACGTGCTGCGCCTGCTGGCTGCTGGTGAAGACATCGAGGTTGCTGACGGTGGTCTGCCAGGTCACGTCGTTCTGCACCGAGTGCGGCACGCCGAGCTCCGAGGGCTCGGACGTGAAGGCGTCCATCGACGCCCAGGCCCACTCGTCGTCCAGCTCCAGCAGGTAGGCGACCCGGTCGAGCTCCAGCGCCGTGAAGTCGGAGTCATCCAGGGTGTAGGGAACCGACGGCCCGCTCTCGAGTCCGCCGCTCTCGGGCACGTCCCACTGGAAGAGCACCCGGTAGTCGTCTGCGTCGTGCACGTTGGCCAGGGCGGAGGCCGGGGCCGCGCTCAGGCTGGTGGCGTTGCACAGCCCGCAGTCGGCATACCCGTCGCCGTCGCCGTCGTCTTCCTGCCCGCCGACGCCGTCGTTGCCGAAGTCGTCGAGCCCGTCGCAGTCGGTGTCCTCACCGTCGCAGACCTCCACCGCCGAGCTGTTGATGGCGGCGTCGAACTCGTCGCAGTCGGTGGCGTTGCTCTCGCCGTCCCCGTCCGCGTCGCTGTCGCAGACGTCGCCGGTGCCGTCGGCATCGAAGTCGGCGAAGCCGTCGTCGCTGGCCCCGCTGCAGTCGTTGTCGTCGCCGTCACAGACCTCGATTCCGATCGGCGAGACGGAGGCGTCGCCGTCGTCGCAATCGGTCGAGTCCACCACCCACCCGGCAGGGATCGGCCCCCGCAGGACGGTCGCGGCGTTGGGGTCGCCGTAGCCGTCCCCGTCCGTGTCGGCGTAGACCGTCATGCCGGCGCCCCCCGTGAAGACATGTCCTCCCACCGGGTCCCCGGAGCGCCCGCCCCAGAGCCACGGAGTCGAGCCCTGGGGTCGTCCCTCGACGGGGGACACCAGGACCCGCGCCCGCCAGTGGTGGCCGAAGCCCGGGTCGAGCCCAGCGATCTGCTCCTGAATGGCGGTGCCCGCCAGGCCGGACGAGGTGTAGGTCGCCGAGGTCACCAGCCCGGTGCCGTCGAAGGGCGAGCCAAGGGGCTTCGCCTCGACCTGGAGCTTCACCATCGCCCGTCCCCAGGAGCCCCGCGCCGCGCCCAGGGCTACGTCGAAGGAGGAGGAGGACGTGGAGATGAGGCCTGGGGTGATGGGCGTGGTCAGACCCGGCTGGCGAGCCTGGGGAGTGCGGCTGAGCCCCACCGTGCCGTCGCCGCCGTTGCCCGTATACAGGTACGCGCGGCCTGCGTCGTATTGGCTGGCGTTGTAGTCGGCTGCGCCCACGACGAGGTCGCCGTAGCCGTCGCCGTTGATGTCCCCTGCCGACGCCACGGATCCTCCGAAGGAGGAATGGCTCTGGTCGCCTGTCACGATCCAGTCGGCGATCGGCGAAGGCCCTGATGCCGATCCCAGGTAGACGAGGGTGGCGCCCGGGTCACCCCCTCCTCCCATGTCGTGCGCGCCCACCGCCACGTCGCCGTAGCCGTCCCCATTGACGTCCCCCGCGGAGCTCACCGACCACCCCAGGTACGCCCCGCTCTCGTTCGACTCCGCAATCCACAAGGGACTGGCTGAGAGGCCTGCAGCAGAGCCGAGGTAGAGGAAAGCGGCGCCTTCATTCGGCTGACCGTAGTCGTAGAGAACCGCCCCCACCACGACGTCTCCGTAGCCGTCGCCGTTCACGTCGCCCGCGGAGGCGACGGACCAGCCGAAGTATGCCCCGCGCTGGTTCGACTCCTTCTGCCACGCCGGGCTCGCCCCCAGCCCGGAGGCAGACCCGAGGTAGAGGTAGGCGCGGCCCTCGTTGCTCTGACCGTTGCTGTAGTTGTGCGCCCCCACCACGACGTCTCCGTAGCCGTCTCCGTTCACATCCCCGGCCGACGCCACGGAACTGCCAAAGTACGCGAGGCTCTGGTTTGACTCGACGGTCCAGGAGGCGGTGCTCGACAGGCCGGAGGGGGAGCCGAGGTAGAGGTAGGCGCGACCCTCGTAGCTCTGGTCGTTGGTGTGGTAGGGCGCCCCCACGACCACGTCGCCGTAGCCGTCTCCGTTCACGTCCCCTGCGGAGGCCACTGAAGATCCAAACTCGGCGCCGTCCTGAAGGATCTGCGCGGTCCAAGAGGCGGAGGTGGCGAGACCCGAGGCAGAGCCCAGGTAGACGAACGCTGCCCCGTTGCCGTTGTCGGTGAGGTCGGGGGCTCCCACCACGACGTCTGCGTAGCCGTCCCCGTTCACGTCTCCCGCGCTCGCCACCGCCCAGCCGTAGGAGGCCACCGACAAGTTCGTCTGTCCGGTCCAGGACGCCACCGGGGACAGGCCGGTGGCTGAGCCGAGGTGTAGGTAGGCGCGGCCGAAGCCTGGCAGAGAGGTGTCATCGGGCGCCCCGACCACGACATCGTCGTAGCCGTCGCCGTTCACGTCACCGGCCGAGGCGACGGACGTGCCGAGGAAGGCATCGTTGGTGTTGCCCTCCACGAGCCAGGACTCGCTCGCCGCCAGTCCGGACGAAGAGCCGAGGAAGAGGGCGACGCGGCCCTCGTTCGACTCGCCGTTGTCGTAGTCGGGTATGCCCACGACCAGGTCACCGAAGCCGTCGCCGTCGACGTCCCCCGCGCCGGCCACGTCGAAGCCGAAGTCCGCGTAGGCCTGGTTCGACTCCCCCGCCCAGGTGGCGACCGCCAGCAGCCCCGAGCTCGAGC
>JAJDAI010000223.1 GCA_029261955.1 Deltaproteobacteria bacterium
TCCCGCCCCACCAGAACTCGCCCGCGTAGATCGGGTTGCGGATCACGCTGTGGATGGTGCTGGGGTAGAGCTTGCCGCCGCGGTTGCCGCGGAGCCCGATCTCGTTGGCGTACGCCGCGAGCTCCTTCAGGGACGCTGTCCCGCCGGCGTAGTGCTCGAAGACCCGGCGGACGAGGATCGCCTTGTCGGCGTCGATGACGAGGTAGCTCCGGCCTCCTTCGCGCCGGTTCAGGTAGCCGACGGGCGCCGAGCTCGGCCAGTGGCCCTCCTCGGCCTTGTGCCTCATCCCCTTGCGGACCTCCTCGGAGAGGTTGTCGACGTAGTTCTTCGCCATGAGCACCTTGATGCCGTGCATGAACTTCTCGGACGACCGCGACTCGTCGGAGATGACGATGCCCTCCTTGACCAGGTGGACCTCGACGCCTAGGTCGTCGACGGTGACCCAGTCCTTGAGGTTGCGGTACAGGCGGTCGGTCTTCTCGACGAGGACGACGGGTGCGTTGGCCTTCCGCTTGCGGATGAAGGTCATCATCTTGTTGAAGGCTGTTCGCCCCGTCCGCTTCGCTGTCTCGATGTCGGTGAACTCCTCGACGAGCTCCAGCCCGTTCTGGACTGCGTAGGTGCGGAGCAGCTTCTGCTGCGCCGGGATCGAGAAGCCCTCGCGTTCCTGGTCACGGGAGGAGACCCGCGCGTAGAGCACGGCGGGGCGGAGCGTGGCCTTCTTCGACGGTTTGCCGCGGGCGCGGGTCGGGCGGGAGCGTGTGGGGCGTCGGGCCATCGGGGTTCCTTCGGCTGCGAGGGCGGTCCGTCCAGGGTGCCGCACCTCGTTGGACCCGTCAGCGGGGTCGCGGGGGTCGAGGGGACAAGTTGACGTAACCCCTGGGCAAAAGGGAAGGGTCTGATGGTTGCCAATTCGTCGAGCGTGCCCACGTTGATTGCATCCCGCATCTTGAGCCGACCCGATATCCTCGGATCGACCTGTACGAACGCCGAGCTGATCACGCAGTAGCTGTATGTCGCCCACGGACCCCGCTGACGCCTCTCCGCTTCCCGGCCACCACCTGGAGGCCAGCCCGACGGAGGGCTTCTGGCTCGACGACCTGGGTTTCGCGGGCTACCGGACGATCGCGCCGGGTTTCGACGACCCCGTCAAAGTCGCGGGCGCGGTCGAGCAGGCGTTCAAGGCCGGAGAGCTGAAGACACGGCTGGCGGAGGTCCTCGGAGGTCTGGTCGACGTCGAGGTCGCGCACCAGCACCTGGTTCTCCTGCTCGGCTGGATGGCGAAGCTGAAGACGGCCGCGCTCGTCGATGTTGCACGCGCGGAACTCGACGCGGCTACTATCGCCCGATGGCGCGGCGACACCGGCCGGTGGAACCGGCTCGGCCTCGTGCTCGAGCTGTACGCCGAGGACCCCGACACGCTCCGCTCCGTCCTCATGTGCGACCGCTGGCACTCCCGTCGCCGTTGCGTCATGCAGGTCTTTGGGCGGGCCCCGCTCCTGAAGACCGACATCGACGTGGACTCGATCTCGGAGGCCACGTCGGTCGGGCTGGCCAGCTGGAAGAAATCGCGCCCTGGCCGCCCGAAGATCACCGTCCTGCAGACGTTCCGCAGGAGTCCCGACGAGGTCCTCGTGGCCTTCCGCCGACCTTCGGGGATCGGCTCGCTGCGCGACGACGACGACAAGCTCATCACCGGCTTCCGGGAGGAGCCCGTCATCCTCCGATTCAAGGAGCGGGGGCGCCGCGTCGATGTGACGGCCGATCGGCTCGACGAGGCCGTCGGCCTGGCCGCAGCGATCGTGAGCGCGCTCCTGGGCAAGTCCGTCACGCTCAGGAAGCGGAGGTCGAAGGTCACGGAGAAGGTGCTCAACGACCTCCTCGCGCGGCTGTGCAACCCCGACGCCGACGACCTCCAGCTGGTGGAGATCAAGGCCGAGATGCCGGGCGAGCCCCATCGGCCGACGAAGGTGATCTGCGGCACGGGGAAGAACCGGATCGAGAGGACGGTCGCTCGGGAGGCGGAGCGTGCGACGTTCGCCCGCGACTGGAAGACCGTTCACTCGGTCAAGGTCTACTTCGAGGGCTACCGCTTCACCGTCCAGTTCCCGCCCCCCGACGGCGAGCTCACGCTGACCTACTCCGACCTGAACCGCGACACCAGCGTCGCCGAGGAGTTCGAGGCGGTCATCGAGATGCTCCGGGACGAGTTCGGCGCCGACATCAGCATCCTGCCGCGCTCGAAGGATCCGGCCGGGAGCGCGCCGCGTCGTCAGCGCCCCGGCAAGCCGCGAGCGGTCACCGCGGACCACCGGCGACGGCTCCTCGCCCCCACCGTGGACGACCCGTTGCCCTGGGAGCTCCGCGAGCTGGAGAAGCTCGAGGCTGACCGCATGGTGGCGATCACCGACGCGTGGTTTTTCCGCTGCGGCGATCCGACGATCGACCGGTTCCAGGCCGGAGTTCCCTCGACGACGCTGGACTGCGACGGCGAGGTCGAGTGGGCGGCGAGCATCACGGATGGCGACCCGCTCGGGTTCCTCGACGGTGCGGAGCAGTCGTGCTCCGCGTGTCGCACCGAGTGGGACCTGGCGCGCTACCGGCCCCCGATTCACCGCCGGCTGCACGTCACCCTGGACGCTCAGGCGACCTTCGACGTCGTCGTCGCCAAGCTCAAGCGGACGGTCAAGCTCGAGGTCGAGGCGCCCGGGATCGCGAGCGGGCTCAAGGGCGGTGAGCGGATCTACCTGGCCTTCCTCCCGTTGGTGGATCCAGTCGCCGCGCGCGCGAAGGCCCGTGGCCAGAACATCTTGTGGCTCGGCGGCGTGGCGGACCCCCGGCTCGCCGGGCTGGTGCCGTCGATGGACCTCGCCGAGTTCCTGTCGGGCGAGGCCGCGCGCAAGCGTTTGGTCGCTGCCGCCATCCCGGTGG
>JAJDAI010000224.1 GCA_029261955.1 Deltaproteobacteria bacterium
GGACCGCTGGTTCCAGGCCCGCGGGGACGGCAACGCCTACGCGGTGATCCTCCAGCCCTGCCTCCAGGCCGGGGACGCCGCAGACCGCCTGGACTCGCTCCGCTCCTCCTGGGGCCCGCTCGGTCAGGCCGAGGCCTGGACGGCGCTGGTGCGAGCCGGGCACAAGCCCTTCGAGCTGCTGTACCGCGACCTGGACCTCATCTCGGCCGAGGCGGGCCGACTCGGGGCCGAGGTCCTGCTGGTCAACTACCCGAACTTCTCGGAAGACCACACCGCGCTTCGCGACATCCTGGGCGACTACGCAGCGTCCCGGCCCCTGCACTACATCGATCTCTGGTCGGCCTTCCGGGACCGCCACGACGACGCGGCCTGGGCCGAACGCCTCGGCCCCAACGGCCACTGCAACGCCGCCGGCTACCGCGAGATGGCGGACGGGATCCTCGAGTACGCCGGGCGCACGGGCATGCTCTCGGAGCGCGCGCCCTAGAGGCTGCTCAAGCCCGCTGGCCCGCGTCCAGAACACGGATTACACTCCCGGCCCTTCCGGGAGGCCCCATGTCCGATTTCGACCTGTTCCACCCCACCGCAGAGCACAAGATGCTGCGCGAGATGGTCCGCGACTTCACGCAGGAGCAGATCGAGCCGCAGGCCGAGGCACACGACGAGTCGGGCACGCTGAACCTGCCGCTCTTCCGCGCCGTGGGCGAGCTGGGCCTGCTCGGCGTCACCGTGCCCGAGAGCTGGGGCGGCGCCGGCATGGACGCCACCGCGGCGACCATCGTGCACGAGGAATTCAGCCGCAGCGATCCCGGCTTCGCGCTCGCCTACCTCGCTCACGCGATGCTCTTCGTGAACAACTTCTTTCACTGCTCGAGCGACGAGCAGAAGAAGCGCTGGCTCCCGAAGGTGCTCTCGGGCGAGTGGGTGGCCGGCATGGCCATGACCGAGCCGGCGGTGGGCACGGACGTGCTCGCCATGGCCACCACCGCGGTGCTCAACGGCGACCACTACGTGATGAACGGCCGCAAGACCTTCATCACCAACGGCCCCGACGGCCACTGCTTCCTGGTCTACGCGAAGGTCGACGGACGCCTCACGAGCTTCTTCGTCGACCGGGACTGCCCCGGCTTCTCCAGCTCCGCGAAGATCCCGAAGATGGGGATGCGCGCATCCACCATGAGCGAGCTGATCTTCGAGGACTGCAAGGTGCCGGCCTTCAACCTGCTGGGCGGCGAGGGCCAGGGCATCACGCACATGATGCGCAACCTGGAGATCGAGCGGCTCACGCTGGCCGCCATGAGCCTCGGCATCGCCGACCGCTGCATGGAGATCATGGTCCGCTACGCCGACGAACGGCAGGCCTTCGGCACCCCGATCAACGCCTTCGGCCAGATCCAGCGCTTCATCGGCGAGTCCTACGCCGCGACCGAGGCCGCCCGCTGCCTCATCTACAACGTCGCGCGCCACGTGGGCCCCGGCGAGCGGAACCGGATCGGCACCGACGCCGCCAAGCTCTTCGCCGCGCCCATGGCGAAGGTGGTGGCCGACAACGCGATGCAGGTCCTCGGCGGCTACGGCTACTGCCAGGAGTACAAGGTGGAGCGCTTCCTGCGGGACGCCAAGCTCCTCGAGATCGGCGGCGGCACCCTGGAGAGCCACCAGAAGAACCTGACCAAGGACCTCACGCGGGCCTGGACCCGCTGATGGATCCGGCTCGGCGCCGCGTCGTCGCGCCCTGGCTCACGACCGAGCTGCTGCAGCTGAGGCGGCTCCTGCTGGCTTGCCTGATCCTCGACGCCCTCGTCCTGGTCCAGGTGGCCTCCTTCGTCCTCGTGCCCGCGCGCAGCACCGACCTGGCGCTCGCGCTCTTCGACTGGACCGGCGGCGAGCTCGACGCGCCCTCCTTGCGCGGCTTCGCGGCCCTGTCCCTCGCCTGGTCGGGCCTGCTCTTCTCCTGGGCCCTGGGCGCGTGGGCCAACCCGCGCCGGCACCTGCACACCCTGGGCTGGTACGCCCGCGCCCACTTCGGGGCCGCGCTCGCCGGCGGCCTCTTCGTGCTCACGGGCCACGGCGACGACGTCTCCGTCTGGACCGTCGTGCTCCAGGGCGCCACCGTCTCCACCCTGGTCTGGCTCCGGCAGAAGCGCGCGCTGCTCCCCCTGTGGCGCGAGCGGGACGCCGAGGTGCGGCGCTGGAACGGCTGGACCTTCGACCGGCTCGCGGGCGCCCCGCCCGACCTCTTCGACGTCGTGCTCAAGCGGGGCCTGGGTCCCCTGCCCTCGGACCTCGTCGGCATGGAGTACCGGGTCCTGCGGCTGCACCCGCTGCTCGGCCTCTTCCGGCGCCAACGCGCCATCGCCGGCTTCTTCGACGGGCCGGCGGATGTGGGCGTGGAGGGCTACCGGCTCGCCACCTCCCAAGGGAGCATCGCCTCGACCTGGCGCACCCCCCTGGTCGCCGCCTCGGAGGACCGCAGCGGCTGGTTCATGGTGCGGCCCGCCACCCCCGCCGACCCCATGCCGCACGCCCTCGTCATCGACGGCCCGCTCTCCCGGCGCAACCTGCCCAACGACCTCGGCGCCCGCCTCGTGATCGACGTGGTCATGGCGAACTCCGGCGACCCCCGGCTGCTCGCGGGCCGGCTCCGGCTGCGCATCGGTTCGCGCTTCCTGCCCCTGGGCCGCGTGGCGCTCAAGGTCTGGCGACGCCACGAGTACACGACCGTGAGCGAAGCGTGAGTCGCTTGCTGCTCGCCTCCACCTCCCCCTGGAGGGGCGAGCTGCTGGAGCGCTTGGGCCTGCCCTTCGAGCAGCTCGATCCCGAGCTGGACGAGGCCCCGTGGAAGCTGCGCGGCCTGGCGGTCGAGGACCTGGTGACCCAGCTGGCCGTCGCCAAGGCCGAGGCCCTGGCCCCGCGTGCGCCGGACGCCTTCATCCTGGGCGCCGACCAGGTCGCGGCCCTCGACGGAGCGATCCTGGGCAAGCCCGGCACCGTGGAGCGGGCGATCGATCAGCTCACCCGCCTCGCGGGTCGCACACACCGGCTGGTGACCGGGCTGGCGCTGCGCTGCCCCGACGGCACGGTGCACACGGCGGTGGACGTGCACGAGGTCACCCTCCGCCCGCTGACGCGGCCCCAGATCGAGCACTACGTCGCCACCGACGAACCCCTGGCCTGCGCCGGCTCCTACAAGATGGAAGCCCTGGGCATCGCGCTCTTCGAGCGCTGCCGCGGAGACGACTACACGGCGGTCATCGGCCTGCCGCTCACGCAGGTGGTGCGGCTGCTCTCCGAAGCGGGCTGGGACCCACTCGATCCACCCCGCTCGCGGTAACTCGCGCCAGGGTCAGACGCGGCCTTGCTCGTTGCGCTCCGCAAGAAAGGCCGCCAGCTCGTCGTGGTGGGCGGCCGCGTCCGCTTCGCCCAGCTCCAGCAGCGCGTGCAGGTAGGCCGGGTCGAAGAGGATGTAGCTCAACGCGTCCGCGTCGCCCGCCTGGGCCGTGTCGTCGAGGAAGTCGAAGACGAGCCGCGTGAGCTCGTTGACCTCGCCTCGCAGACCCCGGTCCATGGTCTGCGAGGCCAGCACGCCCAGGTCCACCGAGGGGCAGAGCACCATGCTCTCGACCCGCCTCCAGGGGGCGTCCCGGTCGTCGCTCATCACGGCCTCCAGGCCCGCCGCGAAGTCCACGGGGAAGGCGTCGCGGGCCAGGATCTCCTCCGCCCAGGGCACGAAGTCCTCCCCCCAGCGCTCGGCCCCGCCGCGCAGCAGGCGCGCCTGCCGCTCGTTGCCCCAGGCCAGCAGCCGGTTCACGCGCTGCCGCCGGGCGACCTCGGGCTCCGAGCGGTCGAGCAGCACGGCGTTCATCGTCTTGCCGATGACACGCGGCCAGGTCGGCTCCGCCCCGGGATCGTGGTCGTCGCCTTCGAAGTCGCCCGGGCCCACCCGCTTCGCGAGGCTCAGCGCGAGCACGCGATCGGCGCCCAGGGCCACCGCGGGGCGCATCGGCGTCTGCTCCCCGAGCCCGCCATCCAGGTACCAGCGCCCGCCCAGCTTCACGGGCGGAAAGAGCAGCGGCAGGGCCGTGGAGGCCTGGATGTGCTCCGCCCCGATCTTCGCCTCGACGAAGCGCATGGAGTCGCGGCCGCCCTCGCGCGGAACCTCGACGCCGGGCGCCACCTGGTGGAAGACCACGTTGCGGGTCGACGACAGCTCGGTCGCGGTGACCGCGAGGCCCTGGAGGTGCCCTTCCGCCAGCGCCCGCGAGATGCCCCGCCAGTCCACCCGCCGCGAGACCACGTCGGTGAGCGGGCTGGCGTCCAGCAGCGCGATCTCACCCCGGGGGCGACCCGTCGCTCGGAGCAGCGAGAACGGCACGCGCCACAGCCGCCGCAGCCGCATGCGGTAGACGGCGCCGAGTTCGATGGTGCGCCAGTGATCGGCCAGGCGCTCGCCCGCGGTGTCGGGACGACCCGCTTCGGCCGCCAGAAAGGCGGCGTTCAGCGCCCCCACCGAGGTGCCCACGAGCAGGTCGAAGCGCAGGGGCTCACCCAGCTCCGCGGGCATCTCCCGGCAGAGGTAGCGCAGCACGCCCGCCTGCCACGCGCCGCGCGCGCCTCCGCCTCCCAGGACCAGTGCATCGCGTGACATCGCCGCATCGTACTCAGCGGGAGCTCGCCTCGTCGCGGCCGGTCCGGCGCGCAGGGGGCGATCGTCTTTCGTTCGGCATGCGATCGACGGGGTCGGAGGGGACTCCAGGGGTCGGTCCACACCCCCACCAGGGCGAGGGCCCGCGACGGGCTTCGATCGCCCCTGCGACACCGCAGTTATCCACAGGCTCGCGGCGGTTTGCCGAGGCGGTTATCCACAGCTGTGGACGGGGGCGCGCAAGTGCCCGCCGGTACGACATCTTGCGATGACCCAACATCCCCACCACAACATCTTGTGCTTTTGTGGTTGACGCTCCTCGGACCCCCTCGATAGTCTTCTCAAGTCACGGGGGCACGGTAAAAGACGTCAGCCTTTGACGCACAGCACCCGCAAGGACCCTTGCGGGTGGCACCAGGTGAATTGCAGTTGGGCCCGTCCGGTCAAGCCGGTCGGGCTTGTCGTGTCCGGCGCTGGCGTGGGAGCCAGCTCGGGACCCGGCTCGGTGGGTAGGGGGAGTCCCAGGATGGGGCTTCGGAACAGGGTCTGGACGACCCGGCGCAGACGCGGACGGACCCCGAGCGGGTCCAATCAAGGAGCACGATGGCAACGCAGAGGCTGTTCACGAACACCCCGGGTGATCCCTACGCGAACCTCACGTTCGTCGGAAGGACCTCGGAGATCCGAAACCCGGACGGGTCGCTGGTGTTCCTCGCGGAAGACGTGATGGTTCCGGACTCGTGGTCGCAGGTGGCGACCGACATCATGGCGCAGAAGTACTTCCGCAAGGCCGGGGTGCCCGCGCGCACCCGTCGGGTCGAGGAAGAGGGCGTCCCGACCTGGCTGCAGCGCAGCGAAGCCGACCTCGAGGCGCTCGCTGAGCTGCCCGAGGGCGAGCGGATCGTCGGCGAGCTCGACAGCCGCCAGGTGTTCAGCCGCCTCGCCGGCTGCTGGACCTACTGGGGCTGGAAGTACGGCCACTTCAACAGCGAGGAGGAGGCCCAGGTCTTCTGCGACGAGCTGTCGGCGATGATGGCCGCGCAGATCTGCGCGCCCAACTCCCCGCAGTGGTTCAACACCGGCCTGCACTGGGCCTACGGCATCGACGGGCCCGCGCAGGGCCACTACCACGTCGAAGAGAAGACCGGCCGCGTGCGCAAGAGCCGCAGCGCCTACGAGCGGCCTCAGCCGCACGCGTGCTTCATCCAGTCCGTGGGCGACGACCTCGTCGGCGAGGGCGGGATCATGGACCTCTGGACCCGCGAGGCCCGGCTGTTCAAGTACGGCTCGGGCACCGGCTCCAACTTCTCGAACATCCGCGGCGAGGGCGAGCCCCTCTCCGGCGGCGGCCGCAGCTCCGGCCTGATGTCCTTCCTGAAGATCGGCGACCGCGCAGCGGGCGCGATCAAGTCGGGCGGCACCACGCGCCGCGCGGCGAAGATGGTCATCGTCAACATCGACCATCCGGACATCGAGAAGTACATCGACTGGAAGGTGCTCGAGGAGCAGAAGGTCGCCGCGCTCGTGACGGGCTCGCGCCTGAACCGGCAGCACCTCCGGCACATCCTCAACGCGGCCGCGGAGTGCGAGGAGGTCAAGGGCGACGACTGCTTCGATCCGAAGGTCAACCCGCGTCTGAAGCAGGCCCTACGGAACGCCCGGCGCGCCGGCGTGCACAACAACCTGATCTTCCGCACGCTGCAGCTCGCGAAGCAGGGCGTGGCCGAGATCGACATCCCCGAGTACTCCACGGACTGGGATGGCGAAGGCTACGCCACCGTCTCCGGCCAGAACAGCAACAACTCGGTTCGCGTGACCAACCGCTTCATGTCGGCGGTTCAGCGCGACGAGGACTGGAACCTGCTGCGCCGCACCGACGGCACGCCGGCCAAGCGCCTCCGTGCAAAGGACCTCTGGGGCAAGATCACGCACGCCGCGTGGGCCTGCGCCGACCCGGGTCTGCAGTTCGACACGACCATCAACGAGTGGCACACCTGCTCGAACGACGGGCCGATCCGGGGCAGCAACCCCTGCTCGGAGTACATGTTCCTGGACGACACGGCCTGCAACCTGGCGTCCCTGAACCTGATGCGCTTCTACGACCCCGCGACCGGCTTCGACCTGGATCGCTTCCGGGCCGGCGTGCGCATGTGGACCCGCGTCCTGGAGATCAGCGTCACGATGGCGCAGTTCCCCAGCGAGGCCATCGCGAAGCTCAGCTACGAGTTCCGCACCCTCGGCCTGGGCTACGCCAACCTCGGCGCCCTGCTCATGGTCATGGGCGTGCCCTACGACAGCCCCGAAGGCCGCGCCATCTGCGGTTGCCTCTCGGCGGTGCTCTGCGGTGAGGCCTACGGCCAGTCCGCGCGCATGGCGGAGCAGCTCGGGCCCTTCGTGGGCTACCAGCGCAACAAGGAGCCGATGCAGCGGGTCATCCGCAACCACCGGCGCGCGGCCTACAACGCCTCCAGCGACGAGTACGAGGGGCTGACCATCCTGCCCG
>JAJDAI010000225.1 GCA_029261955.1 Deltaproteobacteria bacterium
GGCGTGCCGGTCGTGCAGGGGAACCTGTTCGAAGGCAACGACGCGCTGTCCATCGATGGCGGCGGCCTCTACATCAACGACACCGGCGGCCAGGATCTGCTCATCGAGGACAACGAGTTCCGCGACAACGAAGCGGGCGACGACTCCGGCGGCCTGCACGTCGAGCAGTGCCAGGGCGTCATCCAGCACAACCTCATCGTCGGCAACGTCGCGACCGACCGGGGCGGCGGCGTGCACGTGCACACGACCCTCGGCGTGCTCCGCTTCCGCAACAACCTGGTGCTCGACAACAGCTCGACGGAGGGCGCGGGGCTGTTCACCTTCACCGCGTCCGCGCTGGTCGACAACAACGCCTTCGTGCGCAACGTCGCCTCGTCCATCGCCGAGCCCTCGACCTTGCGGATCTTCGAGGGCGTGGTGCGCAACAACATCGTCGTCATCGAGAGCGGCCTGGCCATCGACGACGCGGGCAGCGCGACCTTCTCCAACAACGACGTCTACGCCATCAGCGGCATCGAGTGGCTCCAAACGGACCGCAACAACATCGACGGCAACATCGACGACGACCCGCAGTTCGTCAGCTTCTCGACCAGCGCCGCCGTGGACACCTGGGACCTGCACCTGGGCGGGACGAGCCCCTGCATCGACGCGGGCAGCACGGCGGTGAGCCTCATCGACTACGACGGCAGCCCGGCGGACATCGGCGCCTACGGGGGGCCCTTCGGCGACTGGTAGGCTCGGCGGGTGCTGCGCCTCCTCTTCCTCTTCAGCCTCGCTGCCCCGACCGCCTTCGCGGGGGACACCGAACTCGCGGTGGAAGCCTCCGAGGCCCACCAGCAGTGGTGCGCTCAGGCGGGCCAGGGGGATGTGCTGCTCGCCTCGCAGGCCATCGGGCCCGTGAGCGACGTCTGGGGTCGGGTGTCCGAGGCCTGGGAGACCGGCGGCTCGCTGTCCCTGCTGTACTGGCGCGGCATGCTCGGCCAGTGCCTCAGCCAGGAGGCGCTCGCGAGCAAGGACTTCGCCAGCTTCATCACGAGGGCGGCCGATGAGCCTGCGCTTCGCTCGCAGGTCCAGGACGCGACGCGTCGGCTGAAGCGGATGGGGGGCGCACCGACCCCGGGCGCGGCATCGACCCGGCCCGCGCTGATCGCGATCGGCGTGGGCACCGGCGTGGGCGCGGGCGTGCTCGGCGGCTTGTCGGGCTGGCAGTGGGCGGAGCTGCACGTCGATTGGGACCCGGTGACGGACACGCCCCAGTCCCAGGCCGACGGCGCTGCGGCCCTCGCTGCGGCGCAGGCCCACGAGACGAACCAGCGGGCCCTGCTCGCCGCCTCCATCGGGGCCGGCGTGGGGGCCGCGGTCCTGCTGGTGGTGGGGGCCGTCGTCCCGGCCGAGGCCCCGTCGATCTCCGTGAGCCCGATGCCGGGTGGCGCGGCGCTGATGGTCGGGGGTGCCTGGTGAGGCTGCTCCTGGTCCTGCTGCTGCTCCCGGGCTGCACCTGGTTCGTGCCCGAGGACGTCGTCTGTGAGGACGGCGGCTGGTGCCCCGAGGGCTTCGTGTGCAGCGTGCTCGAAGGGGAAGGTGAAGGGACCTGCGTTGCGGGGGTCGCGGACGACGACGACGCGGCGGACGACGACGACATCGCGGACGACGACGACGCCACCGCGGACGACGACGACATCGCGGACGACGACGATGCCGCGGACGACGACGACGCCACTGCGGACGACGACGACGTCGCGGACGACGACGACGCCGCAGACGACGACGACGCCGCAGACGACGACGACGCCGCAGACGACGACGACGCGGCCGACGACGACGACGCGGCCGACGACGACGACGCGGCCGACGACGACGACAGCAGCCCGGTCGACAACGACGGCGACGGCAGCCCAGCCGACGAGGACTGCGACGACACCGATCCCGCCAACTTCCCCAGCAACACCGAGATCTGCGACGGCGGCGACAACGACTGCGACGGCCTGCTCTTCGACCACGAGGACTACGACAGCGACGCCGATGGCTTCCTCGACTGCGAGGACACCGACTGCCCCGCCTACGTGGACGCGAGCTTCCTGGGCTTCCCCGAAGGCACCGAGGTGGCGCCCTGGGTCACCATCAGCGAGGGCATGATCTGGTCCGTGGGTGGAGGCTGCGAGACCCTGCTGGTCGAGAGCGGCACCTACACCGAGACCCTCTCGTTCCCCCTGGACGGCTCCGACGGACGCATCCTCGCGCTCGGCAACGTGACCCTCGACGGGGACGGATTCGGGCCGGTCATCGAGGTCACCGGGCTGCAGCAGGCTGGAAACTCCCTGCTCCGCGGCCTGGACATCACCGGGGGGGACACCTTGTTCTCCGGCGGCGGGCTGCTGCTCGACAGCGGAACCCTCACGATCGAGGACTGCAGCTTCGACAACAACCTCGCCGGCGACGACGGCGGCGCCATCGCGGTGACCGACGGCACCCTGATCGTGCGCGACAGCGAGTTCTCCTTCAACGCGGCAGACGGGCAGGGCGGCGCCATCGCCGCCAGCCTCAACTCGACGCTGACGGTCCAGGACTCCAGCTTCCTCGCCAACGACGCGGGCGTGGACGGCGGCGCGATCTTCACGTCCGACGACTCGGCTTCGGGCTTCCACATCCGCGGCAGCAGCTTCAACGCGAACGACGCCGTGGACGACGGCGGCGCGCTCATGTCCGAGTTCGGAACCGGCCTCTTCGTCAACAACCGGGTCTTCGGCAACACCTCGGGCGATCGCGGCGGCGGCGTCCACGTCCACCAGCCCGCGGGCACCGTCGAGCTCCTCAACAACCGCATCGGATACAACACCGCCGTGCGCGGCGGCGCCGTCTGGGTCTTCAACGGCGGCGCGGAGCTGCACAACAACGTCATCGCGCGGAACATCGCCACCGACGGCACGGAGCCGAGCATCGTCAAGATGTGGGACGGCGCGGCCTACGGGAACATCGTCTTCGACAACACCGGCTGGGGCATCGGCCCGCTGGAGGGCGCGAGCTACCAGCACAACGACATCGACTCCAACAGCCACGGCCAGTGGTACGGCGCGGACCTCACGGGGGTCGACGGCAACTTCTCGGCCGACCCGGAGTTCCTGTACATGCCCGTGCCCTTCCTCAGCTGGGACGTGAACCTCGGCCCGACGAGCCCCTGCGTCGACGCCGGCCCCCCCGCCCCCGCCTGGAACGACGGGGACGGCAGCCGCAACGACATGGGGATCTACGGCGGGGCCTGGGGCTCCTGGGGCGGGTAGCCTGCGTTCATGAGAGTCCTGCCCCTGCTGTTCCTGCTCGCCGCCTGTGCCTCCTACGACGGCTCCCTCGCCTCGCCCCACCTGCTCGAAGCCGGCGAGGCCGTGTCCGCGACGCTCGACTGCGGCGGCGAGCACTTCTACGCCGTGCAGGGGGACGGGGACACGGTCACGGTGACGCTGGACGCCGACGACGGCGGCGTGGACGTGACCTGCCGGGTCTTCCTCGATCTGGACACCCTGGAGCAGGACGTCGCGGCCTTCGCGAGCTGCGGCGGGGGCAGCGCGGCCGCGAGCACCACCGAGGAGGTCAACGTCTCCGGCGCGGGCACCGACGTCTATTACCTCCGCCTCGAGCTCCCACAGCTGCTGGACGGTTGCTCCGAGGACTACACCATCACCGTGGAGTAACGTCCGAGGCGTGCTGCGCCTCCTCCCGCTCCTGCTCCTGGCCGCCTGTGATCCCTACGGGGATTGGCCCGAGGCGACGGATGCCTTCCCTTGGGTCTACACGCCGGAGGAGGGCTTGGAGGACTACGAGCTCGTGCGCTGGGAGACCGAGACCTGGGACCCGGCCAGCGACCTCGGAAGCGCCGGCCGCTACCTGCTCAAGCTCCAGAACAAGCGCATGGGCGCGCCCATCGAGTCGCTGGAGCACTTCGCGGCGATGCGCGACCAGATCCCGCCCCTCGGCGCGGGCGTCACGATCAACTTCGTCGGCGACGTCATGTGGCTGGGCGAGAACTGGGCCCACTTCGCCGACCCCGTCGCCCACCTGCTGGACGGGGACCTGCGGGTCGGCAACCTCGAGACGCCGACCTCGGTGGACCACTCGGTGGACCTGGAGGAGCTCGGCCTCTTCACCTTCAACTCGCCGCCGGAGATCCTCGACGGGCTGCCGCTCGATGTGCTCCAGCTCAACAACAACCACACGATGGACGTGGGCGAAGACGGCCTGGAGAACACGCTCGACGAGGTCGCCGCGCGCGGCTTCGTGCAGACCGGCATCGACGAGCACGCCACCGTCGCGGTCGGGGGTCAGGACATCGCGTTCCTGTCCTACACCTGGGGCCTGAACATGCGGCCGGAGCCCGAGGGGCACGAGGTCTTCGTCATCCCCTTCGGCCACACGCACGAGGACATCGACCTGAGCCGCATCGCCGAGGATGTGGCCGCGAACCCCGCCGACACGCACGTCGTGCTCGTGCACTGGGGTTTCGAGTTCGAGTACTACGCGGACCCGCACTTCCTGCAGCTGGGGCGGCGGATCGTCGAAGCCGGCGCGGACGTCGTCGTGGGCCAGGGGCCGCACGTCGTGCAGCCGCCCGAGCTCTGCCGCGTCAACCAGCCCGCGTTCGTGCCCGGCGTCGGGACCTGCTCCCTGCGCACCGACGACGACGCCCCCCGCGACGCCCTGATCCTCTACTCCCTGGGCGACTTCAGCACCCAGGCCCCCACGATCCCCATCGAAACGGGCATCATCGCCACCGTCTCCTTGGATCCCCTCGGTGTCGGCTGGGAGGCCGTGACGAACGTGTCGGTCGCTGGACTGCGCGCCGTCGTCCCCCTGGCCGAGCACGCCGAGCAGTCCATCGAGCACGCAGCCGAGCTCGCCCGGCTCGACACCCACCTGGGAACCGCCTGGAAGCGGACGCCCTCCGAAGGAAGCCCATGACCGCTCTCGACTACCAGCTCACCGACGGCATCGCGGTCCTCTCCATGGACGACGGCAAGGCCAACGCCCTCAGCCCCGACATGCTCGACGCCCTCGAGGCCGCCCTGGATCGCGCCGAGGGCGAGGCGAAGGCCCTCGTGCTCTTCGGCCGCCCCGGTCGCTTCTCCGGCGGCTTCGACCTGAAGGTGATGATGTCCTCGCAGGACGCGGCCCGCGGGCTCGTGACGCGCGGCGCCGAGGTCCTGCTCAAGCTCTACGGCAGCAAGCTGCCGACGGTGATGGCCTGCACGGGCCACGCGATCGCGGCCGGTTCCATCCTGCTGCTCGTGGGCGACAGCCGCATCGGCGTCGAGGGCGCCTTCAAGATCGGCCTCAACGAGACCGCCATCGGCATGCAGCTCCCGATCATGGGCCAGGAGCTGGCCCGCGACCGCCTGGACCCGCGCTACCTCACGCGCTCCGTCATCCAGGCCGAGCTCTTCTCGCCCTTCGATGCGGTGAACGCCGGCTTCCTGGACCACGCGGTCCCGCCCGATGACCTCGTCTCCGCCGCCATGGCCGAAGCCCAGCGCCTCGCCCAGCTGGTCGGCTACGCCTACGCGGGGACCAAGAAGACGCTGCGCGCCGCCACGATCAAGCACATCCAGGACACCCTGGAAGCCGACATCGCGCGCCTCTCCGCGCCGATCTCTTGAGACCTGGGCTGAGTGGGGTCTGACCCCACCTGGCCCACCGCGGGCTGGATGGGGTCAGACCCCAATCAGCCCACATCCGCGCTGACGCCATCGATCCCTTTCGATCCGCGCCCGCTCGTGCGATATGGTGGAAGTCGGAGCCGGAACCTTCCCCAATGAACCGGGGCCCCCGCCTTCAGGAGCCTGGAATGACCCAAGCAGCGATGCAGCGTCGAGGACCTTCCGCCGGGAAGGCAGCCTCCTCTGCCGCCAAGGGCGACGCCCAACAGCGCGGACCCGTCAGCAAGAACCCCAAGTCCCTCAAGGGCAAGGCGGGCCAGTTCGGCGACAAGTCCGTGCAGGGCAAGGACCCGAAGAAGCAGGTCGACGACACGAAGGTGCGCGGCGACGGCGGCTCTGAGGTCAAGGAGAAGGCCCTCGGCGGGGAGACCGGCATCGTCAACACCACGGAGGGCAACCTCCACCTCCGCGACAAGCCGTCGATGGAGGGCACCGTGCTCGACAAGTTCGAGTCCGGCACCGTGTTGACGGCCCACGCCCGCAAGGGCGACTGGACCAAGGTGAAGGTCTGGTCGGGCAACAAGGGCAAGGAGGGCTGGGTCAGCACCAAGCACTTCCTGCCGCAGCCGGACCTCACGAAGCAGGACAGCGGCGAGGACAAGGGCAACCCCGACCCCTACATCTTCAAGAAGCTCACGGGCAAGCCGTTCACGGGCAAGCCGGCGGCCTCGGACGCCACGCAGGGCTCCATCGGCGACTGCTACCTCATCGCGGCGATGGGCGCGCTCGCAGCGCAGCCCGCGGGCCAGGCCGAGATCATGAAGATGATCCAGCCCCACACGCCCAACACGAGCTACACGGTCACCTTCAAGCAGGAGAACTGGGACGGGACCTTCAAGCAGATCCCCATCAAGGTCGACCTGTGGATGCCCGTGGACAAGGGCCAGCTGAAGTACGCCGGCAAGGGCAAGCCCGTCGCCGACATCGAGAAGGCTGCGCTCTGGCCCTACATCCTCGAGAAGGCCTACGCCTCCTGGAAGGGCGGCTACGACGCGCTCGACAAGGGCGGCTCCCCCGGTGGTGCCATGGGCGAGATCGCCGGCGTCGACATCCGGACGAAGTACGTGCGCGACTTCTCCTCCGACGAGGAGCTGCTGGCGGCGGTCAAGGGCGCGGTCAACGACGGCAAGGCGCTGACCGCGGCGTCCAAGCCCAAGGTGAAGCGCGAGTTCACGACGCTCAAGGGATCCGGGACCGGCCCCTACTCGACGTCGATGCAGAACAAGGGCGTGGCCGGCAGCTTCAAGATCCGGGACAACAGTGAGCAGGCCCCGCTCGTCACCGACGACCGCAAGGGCAAGCTCAGCTCGTCGGGTGTCGGAGAGAAGAACGAGAAGGCCAGCGGCACGCTGGACGACGGCCAGAAGACCTACAAGGTCAAGGTCAGCGACCTCAAGTACCCCGAGGGCTTCGGTCCCAAGACCGCCGGCGATCTCGAGCTGGAGTACATGGCCCAGTACTGGCTGTCGGACTCCCCGAAGATCTGCGGCAACCACGCCTACATCGTCGAAGGGGTCACCGAGGGCGGCGTCAAGCTGCTCAACCCCTGGGGCAGCTACCACCCCGGCGAGGTCCCCATCAAGACCTTCCGCGAGTGCTACTACAGCTTCGCCGGCGCCGAACTGCTCAAGAGCGAGGACGTCTGATCGGTGCGCTTCGCCCTGATCGTCTCCTTCGCTTCGATCCTCGTGGCCTGCTCCGGGCGGGCCCAGCCCCCTCCTCCGGAGGCCCCCGTGTCTGACTGCTCCGTGACGCTCGATCCGGGCGCGAACGTGCTCTCCGCTGCCCTCAAGGACGCCGCCGACGGCGCGGTGATCTGCCTGAAGCCGGGCACCTACGAGGGCTTCGCCAACTTCACCCGCTCGGTCAGCGTCAAGGCGCTCGGCGCGGGCGTGATCCTGGACGCGGGCGGCGAGAGCCCCGTGATCAACCTCGGCGAGGAGCGCATCAGCGTCAGCCTCACCGGCCTCACGCTGCGCAACGGCTTCAACGCCAGCGGCGGCGCCCTGCGCCTGGAGGCGCGGTCCCAGATCTCCTTCACCGATTGCAGCTTCGTGGGCAACCAGGCCGGCGACTACGGCGGTGGGGCCATCCACGCGCTGCGCGGCAAGATCACGCTCGACGGCTGCACCTTCGAGGGCAACCAGGGCGCGACGGGCGCGGCGATGCTGGCGGACGGCGTGTCCTTCTGGGAGATCACCGAGAGCAAGGCGTCGGGCAACAGCGGCAAGTCCGGTGTGCTCGCGATCCGCGACGGTGCGCGGGTGCAGATGGCCAGCACGGACCTGACGGGCAACACCGTCGATGGCGCCGCAGTCGTGGTCGACGGCACCAGCAGCCGGGGCCCCGAGGTCTCGATCGCGGGCTGCACGCTGGGTGAGCCCGGTGTGGACGTGCAGAGCAAGCTGGCGAACGTCGCCGTCGCTCCCTGAGGGCTGGTCTACGCTCAGGGTGTGACCGACGGTGATCCTCACGACGACTGGCTGGAATCGGCGCTCTCCTTCGTGGTGAGCCGGGGCATCGACCCCAACCTCCCGGCCGACACCACCATCGCCCCGATCCTCGACGAGGACTCCGCCATCGTGTGCGAGTCGGAGTACTCCCTCCCCGTGGTCACGGTGGAGCTCGAGGCACCCACCGAGGTGGACCCCGCGGACCAGGTCACCCCGGACCTGCGGCTGCTCAGGCGCCTGGGCCGCGGCGGCATGGCCGTCGTCGACTCCGCCTGGCAGCGAAGCCTGGAGCGCGAGGTCGCCGTCAAGCGCCTGCGCGAGGACCAGCTGGACGAGTGGGGCTCGGCGGGTCTGCTGGCCGAGGCCCGCATCACGGGCATGCTGGAGCACCCCAACGTCATCCCCGTGCACTCCCTGGGCGTCGGGGACGACGGCTACCCGCTGATGGTGATGAAGCAGGTCGAGGGCGTGACCTGGCACAAGCTGATCATCCGCCCCGACCACCCGGCCTGGACCGCCTGGCCTGGCGACCGCCTGGCTCGCCACGTCGAGTTCCTGACCCGGGTCTGCCGCGCCGTCGAGTACGCGCACGCACGCCAGATCGGGCACCTGGACATCAAGCCCGGCAACGTGATGATCGGCAGCTTCGGCGAGGTCTACCTGATGGACTGGGGCCTGGCCGTCCGCTTCGATCGCTTGGACGAGCTGCCGCAGCAGGAGCTCGTGGGCACGCCCGGCTTCATGGCCCCGGAGATGCTGCAGGGGCGGCGCGGCACGGACCCGCGCACGGATGTCTACCTGCTGGGCTCCACGCTGCACTTCGCGCTGACGAGCTACCCGCGGCACGACGGCGAGGGCCTGGCCGGCAAGCTCCGCCTGGCCTTGACCAGCGCGCCCGCTCGCTACGACGTCGGCATCCCCACCGAGCTGGGTTCCATCGTCAACAAGGCCTGCGCCTGCGCCCGGCGGGACCGCTTCGGCTCGGTGCGCGAGCTGCGTGAAGCGCTGGAGGGCTTCGCGGCGCATCGCGGGTCCATGCGCATCACGCGCGCGGCGCAGCGGCAGCTGGACCAGCTGAAGCGTCTGCTGGAGCTGGCCCGCGACGGCGACATCGATGCCGTCGGGCTGGAGCGGCTCCAGGCCCTGGTCACCGAGGCGCGCTTCGGATTTGGCCAGGCCCTGCACGACTGGCCCGAGAACAGGCGCGCTGAGCAGGGCCTGCAGCGCGCGCTGGAGCTGGCCATCGAGTTCGAGCTGCGGCGCGAGAACCTGCAGGCTGCGACGGCGCTGCTGCGCAGCTTGAAGACGGAGCGGCCGAAGCTGGCGATGCAGGTGGAGGAGCTGGCGGAGCGCATGCGCGAGCGGGGCGACGCGTCGGCCCGGCTGGAGGAGCTGGAGCGCGAGAACATGCTGCGCGGCACCGACCTGCGGCGGAGCATCTCCTTCGCGGTGACCGGGCTGGTCTGCTGTGCCGTGGCCCTCATCTGGGGCCAGGCGTCGCGGGCGGGCCTGGTGCGCGGCACGCAGGTGGAGGCGCTGGTCGTCGGCCTGATGGGCACAGCCGCCATCGGTCTCTACGTCAAGCGGGCGCGGCACCTGGTGCTCAACAACCAGATCCGCCGACGCTTCACGCTGGCCTTCGCGGTCTTCGTGCTCGGCTTCGACCTGAACCGCATCGTCGGGATCCTGGCCGACATCCCCCTGGAGCAAGGGATCCTGGTGGACCACGGCATGCTCATCGCCTTCGTCGGCACGGGCGCCGCGCTGGTCTACATCGAGCTGTTCTGGGCGCTGGCGGTGGCGGTGGTCGGCCTGGTGGCGACGGCGCTGTACCCCCTTTGGTTCCTGGAGATCGGCGGGGTGGAGCTGATCCTCGTCAACGGCGTCTTCGCCTGGGTGACCCGGCCCCGCTCCGGGGGGCGCAACGGGGCCCAGAGGCGCTCGAGGAGCTAGCTACTCGTCCCCGCAGGGCCGCTCGTCCCAGCTGGTGGTGTCGTAGACGATGGGCGCGGAGTCGGTCTGTACGGCCAGGGAGATGGCGTAGCGCACGTCGTCGGGCAGCGGCTGCTCCTCGTCGTTGCACTGCTCGGGGTGGGTCAGCGTGAAGCTCAGGCCGGTGGACGTCGTGGTGACGGTGCCGACCTCGTCGGTCAGCCACTCGACCTCGATCGCCTCGGGATCGTCGGTCCGGACCGCGAAGTCGATGCGGGTCCAGATGTCGAGATCCCCCACGAAGACGTCCGGGTCGCCAGGGCAGAGGATGCGGTAGGCGTCGTCCTCGCCGCCGCCGAGGCGGAAGCCGTCGTCGATGCTGTTGTTGGGCTCCCAGGGGTCGTCCTCGGGGCAGGACACGCCCAGGTCCTCGGTCGAGTCGTCGTCGTCGGAGCTCGCGTCGTCGTCGTCGCTGTTGACCCGCGAGGGTGGGCAGGCAGAGAGGGCCATCAGGCCAGAAAGGGTGGCACCCACCGCGATCAGCCCGAGGGCGCCGCGGAGGAAGGAGGGCTGGGTCGTCACGTCGATGTCTCCCGATTTCCAACGAAGCGAGGGGTCGATCGAGGTTCGCACAGCCCGCGCCCACACGCAGCACTCGCCCTCGCCGGGGCTTCTGGGGGAATCACGGGCCGCGTTCGACGGAAGTGTGTGGTGGAATGGGCTTGCCTCCCCCACGGAGGCGAGAGAGAGGTCCCTGATGCGCACCATCCTGATCGCCGCCCTGCTCCTCGCGAGCGCCGCGCAGGCCGAGGACGAAGTCAACGACGGCATGGTCCAGGTGATCGTCGAGGCCCGCGACCTGAGCGGAGCGGTCACCTCGGTCCCGATCACCGTGGGCGACCAGCTGCTCGGCCAGACGGGCGAGGCCTTCGAGCTGCCGGACTACACCGTGTCGGTCACCGTCGGGGAAGGCGAAGCCCAGCAGATCCTGCGGGTCGCGCCCCTGGGGGCCGAGCTCAACAAGTACCTGGTCCGCCTCGGTGATCACGGTGACGGCCTCGAGGTGGTCGACGTCGCGGCGCCGCCCCCGCGCTACCCGCCCGCTGCGAAGCGGAAGGGCATCGTCGG
>JAJDAI010000226.1 GCA_029261955.1 Deltaproteobacteria bacterium
GACGCAACCGCCGATGACGACGACGTCGTGGACGAAGACGACGTCGTGGACGACGACGACGACGCCACCGCGGACGACGACGACGCCACCCAGCCCGACGACGACGACGACGCCACCCAGCCCGACGACGACGACGACGCCACCATGGCCGACGGCCTCTGCAACGCCTACGAGCCCATCGGCGCGCTCGGCTCGAGCAAGACCTTCAACGCGACGACGCAGCAGCTCGGCACGGGCACGGAGACCATGTCCCCGACCGGCCTGGGCACCTGGGGCAGCGGCCCGGCCTGGGGCATCTCGACGACGATCACGGCCGACGCCAACTCCGCCAGCGGCATGTACTGGCTCGACTGCGACCCGGACTCGGGCGACGTCACGCTGGTGGGTTGGGACCTGAACTCGCCGAGCGCGGGCGTCAGCGGCATCGCCAACTACGCCCCCGCGCGCACCATCATCGTCGGCGACCCGCAGGTCGGAGACACCTGGACGGTCAACCAGATCGAGAACGTCGACGTGATGGGCACGCCCGTCGCGCTGCAGCTGACGATGGCCTACGAGATCCTGCGCGAGGAGTCGATCACCGTGCCCGCCGGCACCTTCGACGCGCTCGTCGTCGAGGCCGAGTACGACATCGTCGACCAGAGCGGCACCTTCATCCAGGGCACGCTGCACGGCATCGAGTTGACCTGGTTCGTCGAGGACCTCGGCGTGGTCAAGATCGACCACCAGCGCGAGGAGTCCGAAGGCGGCGCGATGGTCGAGTTCCAGAGCAAGGAGCTGCAGACCTTCTCGGGCCTGAGCCCCTGAGCCCAGCGCTCAATCAATCGTCGTCGTAGTCGCCGCGCTCCGCGCGCGGGTGGCAGGCGACGCAGTTGACCTTGCTGAGCACGTCCGGCGCCGTCCAGCGCTCCGGCTTCACGTGCCGCGCGTCGTGCTCGTGCTTCCACCAGCGCTGCTCGGTGATCCGCGGCGAAGGTTCGCCCTTCTGGCTCCGCCCGGCCTGACTCACGAGGACGGCCTCGATGGCCGCGACCTTCTCCGCCGGCAAAGTGGCGTCTTCGCCGAAGTGATCCGCGAGCTGCGCCATCACCAGCTTCCAGCTGGCGGCAGGCAGCAGCCCGGGCTGGAAGGCCATGTGGCAGCTGCCGCACTCGGCCCGCACGACGGGATCGGTCAGGGGCGGCACCCGCTCGGGCCCGTCCGCGAAGGCGGGGGAGGCGAGCAGCATCAGCGCGGCGGTCCAGGACAGGAGCAGGGGGGGACTCGTTCTCATCACGTTGCCTCTCGGGTGTTCGCCGGCCATCAGAGGCCTGTGGCGAAGGTCATGAAGTCGCCCTGTTCCTGGGCGGTGCACTCGCGGCCGAGCACGCTTCGGCAGTTCCTGAAGAACCACTTGGCGACCTCGTCCGGATCGGTGAAGCGCGACGGGGTCACGGAGACCGCGAGCGGCTCGATGGTCTTGCCCGCGCGGGTCTGACCGGCCCGCCGTGGGTCGGGGCCGTGGCAGGTGGTGCAGCTCGGCGTGTCGGGTTTGCCGAGGCCCCAGTCGCCCTCGAAGAGCGCTCGGCCGCGTTCGCCGTCGAAGCCTTCGAAGCCGGGGTCGGCTGCGCGGGCCCGCTCGGCGAAGCCGTCGAGGATGGCGGCCCGTGCCCCGGGGGCGCTCGCAGCCAGGACGGGGAGCGCGGCGAGCAGGGCCAGCGCGGCGAGCAGGGCGGATGTCGGCTTCATGGCTGGGCACTCCTGGGTACGTCGATTCGATGACCCCCGAACCGCCCCTGGACGGCGTCGAGGTGGCAGGCCTCGCAGTTGCCGGGGCTGCGCACGTCGGGCGAGGCGAGGGCGGCCTCCTCCAGATCACGGTGGTGCTCGGCCCACCAGCGGTTGCTGGTGACGGCCATCGGCTCCGCCGGGTCCTGCTGACCCCGCAGCTCGTTGGCCGCCTCGGTGTCCCAGGTCCCGTTGCCGTGCTCGATGAGCAGCGCCGTGATGCGCTCGGCGGGCTCGGGCATCAGCGAGGCGTCCTCGCCGAAGTGCTCGTCCAGGGTCTGCATGACGAGCGTCCACTCGTCCGCCGCGAGCAGGCTCGGGTGGTAGAGCGTGTGGCAGGACCCGCACTCCGCCTCGAACAGCGCCTGATCGGGGTGCTCGTCCAGCGAAGACCAGCCGCTCGGCGCGGTGCCCCAGGTGCTCGCGAGCCAGGCCCCTCCCAGGAGCACCAGCGCCACGAAGGCGACGGCCCCGAGGGTGCGCCGGGGGCGAAGGGCGGGCAGCTCGACTGCGCCCGCATCGGGTCGACGACGGAGCCCGGTGACCATGGCGGCCGGCAGGTTCTCGCGCAGGTGCAGGGACTCGATCAGCATGCCCCCGAGGTGAAGGACGACGGCGCCGATGACGCCCCAGGCGAGCAGCTCGTGCAGGCCGTGCGCCCGCCTGCCGGTGGTCCAGGACAGGCTCGCCGCCAGCGGCCCCCGTTGCTCCTCGCCTCCGAGCGAGACGAGCCCCGTCACGACGAGCAGGCCGAGCAGGCCGAGCAGGCCGAAGAGCACCGCGCCGGCCAGCGGGTTGTGGCCGAGGTAGGTGGCGGTGTCGGCTCGGCGCAGCCGGTCGAGCACCCGCCGAGGCGAGGCGAGCGCGGTGCTGAAGCGGGACGCAGCCGGGCCGACGAGGCCCCAGATCAGGCGAAAGACGAGCAGGACGGCCACGCTCCCGCCGGCCAGCAGGTGCAGGTTCAATCGCTGCGGCATCCCGAAGAGCCCGGTGCCCAGGGTGACGCTCACGGCGAGCACGAGCGCCCAGTGGAACAGCCGCGTCGGCAGATCCCAGACGGGGACCTCCGTGTCGGAGCTGGGGGCGCTGGGCTGGTCGGATGGCGTTCTCACCTGGCGAGCTTGTGACCGCCGGGGCGCCACGAACATCGGCCGAATGCAGCAAGGGGGCCCATCCGTCGCATGACGGACGGCGTCAGCGCGGCGAGATCACCAGCGAGTGCTCGCCCACCGAGGGGTCCGCGGACACGGACAGCAGCTCCCGCTCTGCATCCCAGCTGCTGGTCCCGTCGCTGAGCTCGACGTCGAAGCCGTTCGGGTAGAAGCGCGCCTCGGGCACGTAGACCACCGTCTCGGCCGCGATCCCCACCTCACGCCAGCGCAGCGTCATGCGCCGCGCCTCCCGTTCCCAGAGCAGCTCCGTCGGCTCGCCCGCGATGCGCTGGGGGTAGGCGCGCACGAGGTGCTCGAGGTTCGCGCTCTCGGTCTCCGTCGCCGGCTGCCAGAAGCCCCAGCTGCCGCCATCGAAGCTCCAGTAGGCCCAGCCCGCGAAGGCCCGGTCGGCCACATCGAGCAGGTCGTCCATGAAGCGGTCGCTGCCCGCCGCGTTCCAGTCCAGGCCCCACTCGCCGATCACCATCGGGCCACCGCCGTTCACGACGTCCTGGTGCCTGGCCCGCTCCCAGTTGGCGACGCTCGCGTCCTCTCCGGGGTAGGCCCCGCCGGCCTCGAGCAGCACCGAGTACATGTGCGGGGCGTTGACGATGCGCGGGGCGCCGTCGCGGGGATCCGCCAGCTGCGGCAGCCAGGACCGGGAGCCGTTGCCCGGCGTGCCGTAGCGCGGCTCGACGAAGACCCAGCGCTCGCTCTCCACCTCGCGGATCGCGTCGATGACCCGCTGGTAGAAGGGCGCCAGGCGCTCCCGATCGAAGTCCGCGACCGGCCCGTCCTCGCCTTGCTGCTCGCCGAAGAGCTCCGTCCCGTCCCAGGCGCTGCCCGGGTGCGGCTCGTTCATGACGTCGTAGCCGATGACCGCGGGGTGCGAGCCGAGGCGCTGCGCCACGTGGGCCCAGGCGGCGGCGTAGTGGTCCTGGAGGTCCGAGTGGGCTCCCTCGTAGTCCCAGAAGTTGTCGAAGGCGCGCAGCACGGCGGGCTGGGTGTAGTTGCGGAACCACTGGGACTGGAGCTCGAAGGGCTCGCCGTCGTCGCGCACGGCCCAGGCGGGGGCGCCGTCGCAGCAGAAGACGGACGAGTAGACGTCCTGGTGCATGTCGAGCAGCACGAAGATGTCGTGCGCGGCGAACCAGTCGAGCCGGACCTCGACGGCGTCGAGCCAGGCGTCGTCGTAGACCCCGGGCTCCGGCTCCACCGCGTCCCACAGGATGAGGTAGCGCACGAAGTCGAAGCCCCAGTCCTGGGACATGCGGCGGGCGTCGTCCTCGATGAGGTCGGGCAGGCGCTCGGGGGAGGACTTGGTGCTGTTGGAGACGTTGGCGCCGTGCAGGATCAGCGCGCGGCCCTCGGCGTCGGTGATGAAGCCGTCCAGCGGAACGGGCTCAGGCGCGGCTTCGCAGCCGAGGAGGAGCATCAGAGCTGGGATCAGAACGCGCACGGCCCGCGCAGCAAACTAGCTGAGCGGGCCGTGGGCTCGGATGAGATCGCCTAGGAGACGACCCAGGTGTCGCCCTGGCCGAAGAGGCTGTCCAGGCTGGGCTTCTCGCCGCCGGTCGCCGCTTGCGAGGCGGTGACCTGGGCGTCCATCGACTCCGAGTAGCTCGCCCGGTCCACCTGCCGGAAGATGCCCGTCGGCACGGGCAGATCGGGGTACTGCATCGACGCGACGAGCTGCGCCAGGCCGGCGCTGGGGGAGTGCGCGTTCCAGACGACGACGTGGTCCTCCTCCAGCTCGCCTTCGCCCAGGTCCACGACCTCCAGGCTGAGGTCCTTGCGCATGTGGATGCCCTTGTTGCGCTCCTCGCCGAAGATGAGCGGCTCGCCGTGCACCAGATCGACGCTGTGCTCGGCCTTGTTGGCGCGGCCCACGGAGTCGTCGAAGGCACCGTCGTTGAAGATGATGCAGTTCTGCAGGATCTCGATGACCGAGCAGCCCTTGTGCGCGTGCGCGGCCTTGATCGTCGCTTCGAGGTGCTTGCCCCAGACGTCCACGGTCCGCGCCACGAAGGTCGCGCCCGCGCCGAGCGCCAGCTGGACGGGGTCGAAGGCCCGGTCGATGGAGCCCATGGGCGAGGACTTCGTCGCCAGGCCCACGCCGGTCGTCGGCGAGAACTGGCCCTTGGTCAGGCCGTAGATCCGGTTGTTGAAGAGCAGGATCGTCAGGTCGATGTTGCGCCGGATGGCGTGGATGAAGTGGTTGCCGCCGATGGACATCATGTCCCCGTCGCCGCCCACGACCCAGACGTGCAGGTCCGGGTTGGCCATCTTCACGCCCGTCGCCACGGCCGGCGCGCGGCCGTGGATCGAGTGCATCCCGTAGGTCTCCATGTAGTACGGGAAGCGCGCGGCGCACCCGATCCCGGAGACGACGACCATGTTCTCGCGCTTCACGCCGAGGGTCGCGAGCGCGTTCTGCACGCCCTTGAGGATGGAGTAGTCGCCGCAGCCGGGGCACCAACGCACCTCCTGGTCACTGGCGAGGTCCTTGCGGGAGAGCTGTACGAGTTCAGTCATGGCTCAGGCCTCGCCGTAGAGGGCGTCGTCGATGGCGGCGACCAGCTCTTGGATCTGGAACGGCTGCCCCTGGACCTTCGTGTAGCTGATGGCGTCGACCAGGTAGGTGTTGCGGATGACGCCCACGAACTGCCCCATGTTCAGCTCGGGGATCAGCACCTTGTCGAAGCGGGAGATGATGTCCCCCAGGTCCGGCGGCAGCGGGTTCATCCAGCGCACGTGGGCGAAGGAGACGTCATCGCCCTTCTTGCGGGCCACGTCCACGGCGCTGCGGATGGCGCCGTAGGTGCCGCCCCAGCCGAGGACCAGCAGCTTGCCCTTTGGCTCGCCGAGCAGCTCGGTCGGCGCGATGTCCTGCGCGATCTTGTTGACCTTGGCCTCGCGGACCTCGCACATGCGCTGGTGGTTGTGCGGGTCGTAGGAGACGTTGCCCGTCAGGAAGTCCTTCTCGAGGCCGCCGACGCGGTGCTCCATGCCCTTCGTGCCCGGCTTCACCCAGGGACGGGCGAGGGTCTCAGGGTCCCGCTTGTAGGGCAGGAAGCCTTCGGGATCCGTCAGGAAGTCCGGGTCGATGTCGGGCAGCGTGGCCGGGTCGATGATCTTCCAGGGCTCGCTGCCGTTGGCCAGGTAGCCGTCGGTCATCAGGACGACCGGCGTGCGGTACTTGATGGAGATGCGCGCGGCCTCGAATGCGGCCATGAAGCAGTCAGCCGGGGTCGAGGCGGCGATGACCGGCAGCGGCGCGTCGCCGTTGCGGCCGTAGAGCACGATGTGCAGGTCCGACTGCTCGACCTTGGTGGGCAGGCCGGTGGACGGACCACCGCGCTGCACGTCGACCACGACGAGCGGCACCTCCAGCATCATCGCCAGGCCGAGGGCCTCGCCCTTGAGCGCCAGGCCGGGGCCCGAGGTGGTGGTGATCCCGAGGTCGCCCGCCCAGGACGCTCCGATGGCGGAGCAGATGGCGGCGATCTCGTCCTCCGCCTGCAGCGTGCGCACCCCGTGGGCCCGCATGTTGGACAGCGAGTGGAGGATGTCGGACGCCGGCGTGATGGGGTAGCTGCCCAGGAACAGGTCCAGGCCCGCCTTGCGCGCCCCCGCGACCAGGCCCAGCGCCGTGGCGGTGTTGCCCGTCAGGTAGCGGTAGCGGCCCGGCTCGATCTTCGCCTCGGGCACGGTGTAGGTGCTGTGGAAGAGCTGCGCCGTCTCCGCGTAGAAGTAGCCGGCCTTGAGCGCGGCGACGTTGGCGGCGGCGATCAGGGGCTTGCGGCCGAACTTGCTCTCGATCCAGGCGACGCTGTGCTCCAGCGGCCGGCTGTAGAGGAAGTAGACCATCCCGAGCGCGTAGAGGTTCTTCGCCCGGTCCTTGTCCTTCTTGCTGAGCTCGTGCTCGTTGAGCGCGTCCCGCGTGCGGGTCGTCAGCGGGATCGGCACCACGTTCCACGCGTCGAGGCTGCCGTCCTCGAGCGGGTTCGTCTCGTAGCCGGCCTTGGCCAGGTTCCGCCGGTTGAAGGCGTCGGAGTTGACGATGATGAGCCCGCCCTTGGGCACGCGCTCCAGGTTCACCATCAGGGCGGCGGGGTTGAAGGCCACGAGGGCGTCCGGCGCGTCGCCGGGGGTGCGCACCTCGGCCGCGCCGAACTGGATCTGGAAGCCCGAGACGCCGAACAGCGTGCCCGCAGGGGCCCGAATCTCGGCTGGGTAGTCGGGCAGCGTCGAGACGTCGTTGCCGAGCAGCGCGGAGGTTCGCGTGAACTGGGTGCCCGTCAGCTGAACGCCATCACCGGAGTCGCCAGCGAAGCGGACGACGA
>JAJDAI010000227.1 GCA_029261955.1 Deltaproteobacteria bacterium
GGTCGAGAACTCGTGCGAGAAGCCCGCCGCCAGCGCACCCGCCGCCCGGAGCCGGTCGACGCGCTGCTGCTGGTCCCGCAGGTTGTCGAGCATGTGCCGCTGGGCCGACAGGCCGGCCGCGAGCCAGGCGGTCAGGGCCCAGACGAGCTCCGCCACCAGGATGAGCGAAGGCAGGACGAACACGACGGGGGTCGTCGGGTGCGGCGCGGCCGGGGGCAGGAAGGGCACGAGGCTGATGATCGTGGCGACGACGGCCAGGAGCGCGGCGAAGACCACGCTGCGCCAACCGTCGAGGACGAGGGCACCGAGCCCGGCGTGCACGATGAAGATGGGGGCCAGCGGGTTCCAGGCGCCGCCGCTGAGGACGAGGAGCCCCGTCAACACAGCGAGGTCCACGGCCAGCGCAGCCAGGACGGAGCGGGGTCCGCGGTGGTCGCGCCGCAGGGCCCAGGCCGATCCCAGGTTGTAGAGGGCCAGGCCGGCGACGGTGCCCAGGTAGCAGAGCAGCAGCCGCCGCTCGAGCCAGCCGAGGGACAGCGCCGGGGCCACCACCGCGAGCTGGCCGGCGATGGCCACCCAGCGCAGGCGGACCAGCAGGGCGAGGCGGATGCGCTCGATGTCGCCGCCGCTGCGGCGCGCCAGCAGACCCGGAGAACCGAACAGCCGCAGGACGGCCCCTGGGGCGCCCTCGGTCGGCTGCGATCTGCCTCTGCTGTCCACGAGTCGGTCCCTCTTCGCGGGGCTATTGTGGCCGCGCCGCCCGAGGGCGCGACGCATCAAATCGCTGCATGCTGACCCGGGCCTGATCCTGCCATGACCTGCGCACCCCCAGCTGAGACCGTCGCCGCCCCCCTGCTCGCCTGGTACGAGCGGAGCGGGCGGCAGTTCCCGTGGCGGGGCCTGCGGGATCCCTACCCCATCTGGGTGAGCGAGGTCATCCTCCAGCAGACGCGCGTCGAGACCGGCCTGCGCTACTTCGAGCCCTTCCTCGCGCGCTTCCCCACCGTGCAGGTCCTCGCCGCAGCCAGCGAGGCGGAGGTGCTCGCGGCCTGGTCGGGGCTGGGCTTCTACCGCCGCGCACGCAACCTGCACGCGGGCGCGCGGCTGGTGGTCGAACGCTTCGGCGGCGAGGTGCCCCGGGACCCCGAGCTGTTGGGTGAGCTGCCGGGCGTGGGCCGCTACACGGTGGGGGCGATCCTGTCGGCCGCCTTCAACCAGCGCCTGCCGATCCTCGACGGGAACGTGATCCGGGTCCTCTCGCGGGTGTTCCTCGTGGAGGGCGCCCCCGACCGGGCCGCGGTGAAGCGCGAGCTCTGGGGTCTGGCCGAGGCTGTGCTGCCCCACGACCGGCCCGGCGACTTCAACCAGGCCGTGATGGACCTGGGCGCGACGGTCTGCACCCCCACCGGCCCGCGCTGCGGTGGATGCCCGCTGGTGGATCTGTGTCGTGCCGTCGCGGAGGGACGCACGGCCGACCTGCCCGCACCGACGAAGCGGGCGAAGGTCGTGTTCGAGCAGCGCGTGGCGGTCCTGGTGCAGCGCGAGGACGGGCGCTTCCTGCTCCGGCAGCGGCCCCCGTCGGGGCTGCTCGCTTCGCTCTGGGAGCTGCCGGCCGACGAGGCGGATGAGGACGCGGCCCAGCAGGCGGCGGAGGACATCGCCGACGGCTTCGCGGGGGGCCTGCTCGCGGCCTGTGGCGTCGTGGAGCATCGCTTCTCCCACCGGCACTGGACGACGCGTGTCTTTCGCGCGCGCGGGGGTGATGGATACGAGGCGGGCCCGCTCGAGCGGTGGGTCGCGCTGGCCGAGCTGGGCGAGCTCGGCTTGCCCACCGTCAGCCGCAAGGCCATTGAGGCCGCGCTGGCGGCGCAGCTCCGCCTGATCTGAACCGCGAACGTCCGCGGACGTGCGTCCGGGCCCTCCGCCGCCGAGCGAGCGCAGCTCCGCCAGGTCCAGGAGCTTCAGGCCCGCAACCGGAGTCTGCGCATCGCCGCCGCCAAGCTGGGCAGCGCGCAGAGCCGGGCATCGGACGTGCGGCCCTGCGCTCAGCGGGGCAAGCTGCGCGCATGCGCTTCGCCCTGATCTGCCTCTTCCTCGCCGCGTGCCCCAGCGCGGAGCCCTTCGGGATCACCGTCACCAACGTGGGTGCGTCCACGGCCTGGATCCAGGCCGGCGCCTCCACCGGCTTGATCATCCCGCTCGCCGAGGAGTGGCGGGGCGACTGGCAGCCGCTGGCCTCGAGCCGGGAGGCGCTGTGCGTGCCCGAGTGCGGCTCGCCCTCGCCCGTCGTGAGCTGCGCCGAGGGCGCCGCCGAGCTGGGCACGGTCTACGCGCTGCTGGCCGGGGACTCCGAGGTCAAGGACTTCGGCGGCGACTGGTGGTGGCTCGACTCGAGCGCGGGCTGCGCCCGCCGCACCGTGCTCGACAACCCGCTCCGCGCGACGGTCTGCCACGGCGCCGGCGCCGTGGACGCGAACACCGGCACGCTGCTCGATGAGCCCGACGCGAGCGGGACCGTGGACGCCAACGGCGGCGCCTCGGTGGACCTGCCGACCTGCGAGGAGTTCCAGTTCGACCTGGAGGGCCGCAGCACGGTGGTGCTGGAGCTCAACGAGGACTGAGCGGGCGCCTTCGCGGGGTCTCAGGGGAGGCGCAGCACCCGGGTGAAGATCGCGGCGCGGCCTTCGAGGCTGAAGCCGATCTCACCGACCACCAGCTCGCGGCGGCTGACCTCGAGGACCTTGCCGCCGTCGGCGCCGATGCGGTCGCCCTGCACGACGTGGAAGAGGGCTCCGTCGGGCGTGCGCAGCTCCGCGCTGAGGCGGCTGTCGTCCAGGAAGGTGCGGACCAGCTCGATCTGGGCCGTGGGGGTCGTCAGCAGGGCGGGCACGGTGGGCTCGCAGGTCTCGATCGGGGCGGCGAGGGCCAGGGGGTCGACCGGCTCGGCGCTGGCGAGCAGCTCGGGGCTCGGCTCGGTGACGGGGGCGGGCTCGGCTGCGACAGGCTCGGTTTCGGTGTCGAGCGCGGCCTCGTCCGCGGGCTGCAGGGCGGCGAGCGCGTCGGCGTCCCCGCGGGGTCGGTCGAGGATGGCGGCCGCGAGGGCGTCTTCGTCGGCCTCGATGTCGATCTCGATGGCCGCGGGCGCCGAGTCGTCGTCGTCCGCCGAATCGTCGTCGTCCGCCGAATCGTCGTCGTC
>JAJDAI010000228.1 GCA_029261955.1 Deltaproteobacteria bacterium
GGACCCCATGACCGACAAGTCGAACCCGGAAGACGAGTACTTCGCACGCCTCGAGGCCGAGAAGAAGTCCCGCCTCGCCCGGATCCTGGCCGATGAGGATCAGGAGCGGAACGCGGAGGAGCTCAAGGCCCTGCACCACATGCACTGCGGCAAGTGCGGCCAGGAGATGTTCACCACGAGCTTCCGTGGCGTGCAGATCGAGGTCTGCCCCGGCTGCGGCGCGGTGCTGCTCGACCCGGGCGAGCTTCAGGAACTCGCGGGCGAGGACCGACACGGCATGCTGGAGACGGTCAGCACCCTCTTCGGCTTCCGCCGCAGCGAGTAGCGGACTCAGTCCTCGTCGTCGTAGACCTCGACGACGAACTCTTCCTCGTCGTCTTCGATTCGCTGGGGCACGAGCACGCCCGGCTGCGACGCCGCGCGCACGGCCTGTGCGGCGGAGACCTCGGCCTCCTTCTCGGCCTGCATGACGCGAAGCCGGAGCGTGTCCAGGCCGATGGGCTGGGGCAGGTCCGTGGCAGAGAGCGCGGCGATGCGCGCCTCGCCGTCCTCGTCGACGATGAGATCCATCTCCTCGTCCTGGTTCGCCGCCTCGGCCCGGTCAGTCACGCCGAGCGCGACCATGACGCGGTCGCGTCCGCCGTCCTTGGCCCGGTAGAGCGCCTTGTCGGCCGCGATGATGACCTCACTGGCGTCGGCGCCATCGTCGGGAAAGGCCGAGACGCCGATCGAGATCGTGAGCCGGCCCGTGGGCTGGACGTCGCGGTGCTTGAAGGGGTGCTGCGCCACCAGGGAGCGCACGCGCTGCGCCAGGACCGCCGCGTCGTCGCGCGGGGTGTTGGGCAGCACGATGACGAACTCCTCGCCGCCGTAGCGCGCGACCAGATCGACTTCTCGCACGGCACGGGTCAGGAGCGTGGCCATCGCCTTGAGCAGCACGTCGCCCTGGGGATGCCCCATGGTGTCGTTGAAGTTCTTGAAGCGGTCCACGTCGATGACCATCAGCGAGAGGGTCTCGTTGTAGCGACGCGCGCGCTGCACCTCGCGGCGCCAGCGCTCCTGGAAGTAGCGGTGGTTGTAGAGGCCGGTCAGGCCGTCGGAGACCGCGAGCCGCTTCCACCGCTCGTTGGCCCGCTGGAGCTCGCGGTTGGCCTGCTTGAGCTTGCGCTCGATGTCCTGCTTCGAACGGCGCAGATCGGAGATGAGGCTGCGGTTGTGCGCGGCCATCGCGTAGCGCTCGATCGCGCGCTTGAGCGTCACCCCGAGGTCGTCGGGTCCCCAGGGCTTGGTGACGTAGTGGTAGATGCGGCCCTGGTTGATGGCCTCGATGATGCTCTCGTTGTCGGTGTAGCCGGTCAGGATGATGCGGACGAGGTCCGGGTGGGACTCGACCGTGCGCTCCAGCAGCTCGACGCCGCTCATGCCCGGCATGCGGTGGTCGCTGACGACGACCGCGTAGTCGCGCTCCGCGAGCATGCCCAGGGCCTCGGCTCCGGAGTTCGCGGTCTGGATCGTGAACTCCTGCCGGAAGTTCAAGCAGAACGCCTGCAGGTTCTCCGGCTCGTCGTCGACGATGAGGATCGGGTACTCGTAGTACCGGATGCCCTCGTCGAGCGTGAACTCGAGGCTTGCCCTCACGTTCGGTGGCGTGCGCCGAGTGGGCGCCTGCCGAACAGGGTCGTCTGTGCTCCCGCCTCCGGGCATCCGGCCCGCTCCCTTCGTCTAGGTGGCCTTCCTGGCTCCCCTTCAGGGCCCCCTTTTCCAGGGACAAATCTAGCACAGGGCCGAAGCCGTCCGGCACGGGGCCGATCGCGCGATCGGTGGGATCGGCGGGGCCTTGGATCGGGTCCGGCCGGCTGGCGGCGCGCCAGGGCAGCGATCGACCCGTCGGGCCGCACCGGGGGGCGGGTACGGAACGGCTGACTGCGGCGCTGAAGGGCGCCTTTTGAATCCGTTGACCTGCCCTCGGGCGGCTGTATGATGGCGCACGGCCGGGAATGCCTGCTTTTCCGGCGTCGAGTCCCCTGTAGGAGGCGAGCAATGGCGATCGGACAGAGTACGGTTCACCGCTTGGCGGTGATGGCGCTTGCGGGGGCAAGCATGGTGTTGATGGGGTGCCCTGATCAGGAGCCCCCGGCGCCGACGAATCAGGTCCCCGTGGTCCGCATCTTCTCGCCGGTCTCCGGTGTGTCGATCGCGCACGGCGACTCGCTGAACCTGACCGGCTCCTGCATCGACCCCGACGGGGCCGAGGACAGCCAGATCGCAGCCTGGACCTCCGACCTCGACGGGGAGCTGGCCTCCAGCTCCCCGGATGAGGCGGGCAACGTCTCGGAGGCGGCCACCGGGCTCTCCGCGGGCGAGCACGTGATCACCCTGACCTGCACGGACGCTGAGGGGGACTCAGCGACCGACAGCCGGGATCAGATCTTCATCCAGGCGAACAACCCGCCCCTGGTCGAGATCGACGAGCCGGACAACGGCGACTCGTTCACGACCGACGACATCATCAACATGCAGATCGCGGTGCGTGACGACGTCACCGCAGCCGAGGACCTGCTCGTCTCGGTGACCTCGGATCTCGACGGCCTGCTGGCCGAGGACCTGACCCCCGACAGCGAGGGCAACGTGCTGGTGCCGGTCACCCTGCTTCAGGGCGCCCACATCCTCATGGTCTCCGCGACGGACGACGAGGAGGCGGTCGGCACGTCGAACGTCTCCGTCACGGTCACCACGACCCACGTGGCGCCCGACTGCGAGATCCTCGAGCCCCTCGACACCGGCTTCCCGACGGGCACGAACATCCTCTTCCGCGGTCAGGTGAACGACGAGGACGTCGCCGCCGACGCGCTCTCCGTGACCTGGTCCACCGACATGGACGGCGCCTTCGCCATCGACCTGCAGCCCGACACCGACGGCGAGGTCGTGACCTACTTCGCGGACCTCTCGGTCGGCGACCACGTCCTGCGCATGACGGTGACCGACGAGGAGCAGTTCGAGTGCATCGCGGACACCGCCCTGCGGATCTGCGAGGAGAACGACGCGCCGTCGGTGGTCATCAACTCCCCCGAGGACGGCCAGACCTTCGCGAACCAGCAGATCGTGTTCGCGGCGACCGTCACCGACGACCTGACTGTGCACTCCCAGCTGCGCGTGTCCTGGAGCTCGGACGTCGACGGCGAGTTCAACACCGACGCGCCCGACGCGCTGGGCAACCTCTTCTTCCAGACGGGCGACCTCAGCCCGGGCGAGCACGCGATCACGCTGACCGTGGACGACCTCTGCGGCAACGTCGCGACGGCGGGCCTCGCGATCAACCTGGTCATCG
>JAJDAI010000229.1 GCA_029261955.1 Deltaproteobacteria bacterium
CCTCCACCGCCCTCGCTGCGTCGCCCTGTCGACTCTCCCGATCCGTCCACCGGTTTCGAATCGGAACGAGGGCGTCCGAGACGGTCTCCATCAGACTCAGGAACAGCTCCGGGTCAACACCCAACTCCCGTAGGTCGTCTCTGAGTCTCAGTTGCTCGGCCCCTCGGCCCTGGAGGGCCCTCGACACGAACGCAGCAAGCTGCCCCATCGTCATGGCGTCTGGCGCTCGTGTGGGCGTGGCAGCAAACGCCTTGGCCAGGACATCTCTGCCGGTCCCTCCGCGGACCTGAGCGATGGACTCATGCGCCGTGAGAGCGGCCGCAATCCCGTAGATCAACTGACGAACCGCGTTCTCCAGATCTCGCCAGAACGTGGCCATGTGAAGACCACGCCCCGACGAAAGGGCCGCCCGGGCCCCTCTCGCCAGCGAGTAGATTCCCTTGAGGGGTATTTCCCACCTCAGGTCGAGCAGCCAGAAGAGCAGGAGCCAGATCTCGCGCTCGTCGATCCGGCCGAGTGGCGGCACGACCAGTCCGGCCTGGCGCAGGACGGACCATGCGTCTGCGGGTGACATGAAGAGCATCAGCGCCCTTCTGGGGCTGACCCTGGCCACCAGTTCACCGACTGCCTCAAACTCCTGGTAGGAGCTGTCCGCGATGGCCGCGCCAAGCGCGCTTCGCCCGAACTCCGTCACGAGGTAGGTCGCGGCTCGGAGTTGGCCTCTCTCTCCCTCGCCCATCGCTCCGAGGACATCTTGGATGATCGGACGGTTCCCGTTCTCATCCGAGTCGATCTCCGCGCCAGGCACTACGACAGGTCCCCAGCGCGAGAGTTTCCACGGAAGCTCGCCCGGCAGGCTGAGACTGTAGGTCTCGACAGCCGCTGGGAGCGGCAACGGATGCCCGGACTCGGAGACGAGGGCCGTGAGAGCTCGGCCTAGCCACTCGTCCGACATGGACATCAGGGCTTGTACGAGTGCCGCCCTCCGCTCAGTTGGCTTCTTGAGTCCGCCGAGCTGACTGGCCAGCCCGGTCTGCTCAGCCACCGCAGCGTCTTCGAGTAAGGGGAAGAAGTCGTGGTCGGCCACCAGACTCAGGATGATCGCGAGCGACTGGCCTTCTGCGTGGGTGCGCTTCTGCTCAGACTTCGTGAGGCCGAGCAGCCCCAGGAGTTGGCTGCCGTGCTGAAAGACCCAGGGGCGTAGGATCCTCCGGCTCTCGTCGCTGTCCTTGCGATCCACGATCTGTGGGAGAAGGGAGACGATCCTGTCCGGCTCGCACTGCTGCTCCAGCAGAGCCACAGCGGCATTCTTGCTCCTGCCCGGCGGTCCGGCAGGCAGCAACTCCTCCGCGAACGTGTGTACGACCTGGCTGCTCTGGTTCCGCAAGAGGGAGTAGACGCTCATTCGCGACCAGTAGCAGTTCGACCTTCCTCGGACCAAAGCGCAAGACCGGGGTGAGGTGGGCCGGCTCCTGGGGCCCGCCGTCACCGACGACTGGACGAATGCCATCCGGTACGCGATCTCGGGACGGGCGGCCAGACGTTCTGGCAGGGCCTACCCCCGCCGAACACGGAGTCGGTACACCCGTGGGGCCGCTCTGCTCGAACTCCGCAAGTCCGGGTCGACTGCTCCCTCAGCATGGCTGTCGCCCCGGGGCTTCCCTCGTCTCGAGCCGGTACGAGGCCTCGGGGTGTCGGGGGGCCGCTGCCGCGGGGCAGCGGCGGGGTCGACAGACGGCGCTGGCGCCCCCTCGGCTCCGCGGGCGCCACCCCTGGACTGGCTCTGGTTATCGCGGGACTGGGTGATGGAGAACCACGGACTGGGTGTTCAATACCGACGGACTGCGTGTTTCCAGGCGGTGGCGGCTCAACTGGGTAGATCCTGGAAAACGGGCTGGAGAAGGAGTGCGACACCTAGGCAATCCCGCCGCAGCGCCCGGGGGAGCCTCCGTGGTGGGATGCCGGCGAGCGCGCTGGAGCACGTGCATGCACTGCCTGCGGCCTCCAGCGCAGCTGCGCCGCAGAGCCCGTTGTCTCGCAGCACCCGACTCCACGCCCCACGAACCGAGCTCACCCCGCTGTCGAGGCAGGCCAGCTCGCGGGTGGCTGGCCCGGTCTCTTCACCGCCCGGCATCCGGGGCCATGACGCGGACGCAGGGCCGCTCTCGTCAGTCGGTTAGCCCTGGAACGTCGAAGTCGATGTAGCTGAACTGAGGCGGCGGGATGAGAGGCTCCGTGAGGCCTTCCGCCTCACGGGCCAGCTCGTCCGCGACCTGGGCGAGGCGCTTCGGGTCGAGTGGGAGCCGCTGGAGGAGCTCCGGATGCTGCAGAAGCACAGCAAGGCCCACGCCCGTGGCAGCGCCGGCGAAGAAGGGCACGGCTGGATTTCCGTGCTGACTTGGCCCTGACCTCGCAGACTGCCTCACCGCGTCGAGGATCGTCTTGCGCTCCTGGCGGGCCTTCTTCTCGCCGGCCTCGAGAGAGCGGAGCCGGCTATCCAGCGCCGTGATCGCTGCGGGCGGCTCGGGCTCGGGAGGCGGGACTCCGAGCCGCTTGCGACGCGGAGGGGAGGGGACGGCGGTCGTGGACTGAGCCCGGGGGCCAGTCCTGGCGTGGCTCTCGTTCCCAGAGCCATGGCCAGGCTCTTTCGCGCGCCCTCGGCGGGGATTCGGGGCCCGGGGGAGGGGAGCGGCCTGGGCAGGGACAGGGGCCTGCGGGTGGACCGCTGCGGGCAGGTTCAGCCGGGTTGCCCTCCGCCGCGATCCCAGATCGGCCTCGAGCGCTTGTGTGGCGCCGCTCCGTCGGGGCACGCGTAGGTGCTCGGGCAGACGCACCGGTGGATGGACGAGCGTGGTCCAGTCCCGCTGCAGGCGCACGTACCCCTCCCACCAGGGCCGCCGGCCACTTCTGGCCCGCCACGAGCCACGAACGAGCTCTCGAGGGAGCCCAGCGGCCCCCAGCACGGCCTGGTGGAGCCGGCGGAGACCAGAGGCAGTCACCGGCCGGTTCGGCTGGCTCAGCCGCCTGAGCTTCGGCCCGAAGCTCAGGCGATGCCGCTGAGGATCGAGCCGGTGGGGAAAGAGGAAGCCGCTAGCCGCTCTCGTCGCTCGGTCCCGGGTCGTCGGGAGCAGGCCGGTGGTCCAGGCCGGCAGCTGGACCTCGCGTACAACACGTTCGGCCTGGTGGTCACAAACCAGCACGAGGCCGCCTTCGCCCAGATCACCGACCCGGACGGCGAGGGCTTCCTGCTCCAGGAGCCCACCGCCGACGACGAGAGCGACGAGCTGCGCGACCTCGTGATCACCTCGCTGGAGCAGCTCTGCGACCTCGAGAGGAGGCGGCACGGGCCGACCTCGCCGTGCCCCGATCCGTCGTCCTCCGCCGCGAGGCCGATCCTCGACTTGCGGCTCTACGCCGAGCGCACGCGCCCAGGCGAGGGCAAGCCGACGAACGATGCTGACCGCCCGTTGCGCGGGCTCGGCATACAGCCCGGCGTCAACGAGGCGGCGGAGGAGTGAGGAAAGGCCCGACTCGTCGAGCTCGCTGAATGTGATGCCCTCGCCGTGCTCCTGCAAGTGCCCCGCGAGCCTCCGGTAGCGCTCGATCCGCTTGCGGTCGTCGGAGTGTCGGGGCATTGCGGCGACGAACAGGTCGCTGACGAGGGCTTCGTCCAGGGTGGTCGTGGGGCTGAAGGACCCGGGAGGCGTTTCGCGCCAGACGATCTCGTCCCAGTCGTGGGGGTGCTTCTTCTCCAGCTTCGCGAGGCCGCGGTTCGAGCTGGGCGAGAACACGCCGTCCCCGTATTGGCGGGTGAGCTGGAGGTGCCTGGTGTGCGGGTCCATGGGACACAGTAAGGCCTGAGCGGCCGTCCGGAAACCCCCAAAACACCCGGCGTCGTGCGGCTCGTCGCGGTCCTGTCGCGACCGACCGGCTCCGGCCTCTCGGCGCTAGCCTCCGCGGCCCTGGCACCAGCGAGCGGCGAATCACGGCCGTCCGGAGCTGCGGACCGGCTCCTCCCGACGGCGCGGTCGATCTGCTGGCCCTCGCCGCACACGGTGCATGCAGGCAGCAAGCCACTGTTTCCCGCGCCAGGTCACCGAGCGCGAAGCCGAGCGCCTGGTGCGAGCAGAGTTCACCCGCAAGCGGGCGCGCCGTCCTCTCTAAAACCGATCACCCCGAAGGTCCCATGTTGTCGCACGCGCGGGGGCAATCGTCGTGACCCGAACCGGCGGCCCGGATGGGCTACCGGGCACCTCCGGCGGCATGGGGTCGTCGGGGGTGTTGGGACCGCGCGCTACTCCTGGCCGCTCTCCGCCTCGTTGCAGCCGACCACGACTCCACGTAGGGCGTGGACGCAGGTCCGCGCCGAGGCGATGCGCTCGACGCCGAGCGCATTGACGAGCGCAACCGCCTCGTCTGCCAGGGCCTGCAACTCCAGACTCTCCGGATCACCGGGTGGGCTCGATCGCGGGAGGAGGGCCACCACATCCACACTCAGGACCTCGGCGAGTCGCCGCAAGCTCGACAGCCGTGGCTCCCGCTCGCCGCGCTCGTACCTGGACACCGTCTCCGCCGATTCGAGACCGAGCTTCTCGGCAAGGTCTGCCTGCGAGATTCCGCGGCGCTGCCGGCAGGCAGCCAAGCGCCGGCCGAAGGCGTGAACATATGGGTCGTCTCGAGAGGCCACGGTGCATCGTTCCTCTCCAGCCCTCGGATGGAAACGCCACAAAGGGTTGGCCCCAGACCACCTTTTGGTGGAGACTGGTTGTGAGGTTCCCCGGCGCGGGCTGGGTTACTCTGGTTCTGGAGGACGAGGGGGATGAGGGAAATCTGTCGAAGCAATTCGCTTGTGGGCGGGGTGGTGGGCCTTGCCGCGGCGCTGTTCTGGGTGACGGGTTGTGGGACAACCGAAACCGGGGGGGCGGCATCGGCGGAGCAGACTCAGACAGACGAGCTCCCGGCGCCGGAAGAGCAGGCGAGACGCGATGATCAGGCGAAGGTCGCAGATCGAGAGCATCCGCCTCCCGCGCTCGAGGGCGAACCGCCTTCCACCGCGAGCTCGGCCTCGGGGGAGTCGATGGCGAAGTCCGAGTTGGTCGCGTCGGTGGCGCCAGCGACGTCATCTGCATCCTCGGCTCGGTCCACTCGTGGCGCGAAGCGCGACAAGCCCATCGCAAAGGTGCGCGCGCGCCCGTACCTAAACGAGCTAATCGTCAAGCCCGCCGCCGGAGTCGACGAGGCGGCGCTGCAGGTGGCCCTCGGAAGCGTCGGTGGCAGCGGAGTCCAGCTCCGTCCGTCCATCCTCGGGCGCTATCTCGCCACATTTTCATCCACGGATCCTCCGCGTGACGAGCAGGGGCAGCTTGAGCTCCTTCAGAGCGTTCGGGCCCTCGACGCCGTCGAGTCGGCCGAACCGAGCAAGATCCACAAGCCAGCTGGCGGATGACTGAGAGGCAACGACGATGAGACTCATCCCGTTTGTGCTGGCCCTAGCGCTGCTCATTCCACCGACCGCGGACGCTGCGCGCCAGCCCTCAGTGGTCCCCGATCAGTTGTTGGTGAAGCTGGCAGCCTCCACGGGCGTAGAGGCAGAAGATGCGGCGATCTTGTCGGCGGCATCCGCTCGTCTGGGCCTGGGACTGCGCTTCGTGCGCTCCAGTGTTCTGGGCTGGTCGGTCGTTGAGGTTCAGGCGCAAACGGAGTACGGCGAGCCGGAGCTGACTCACCTCGCGGAGCGTCTCGCTGCGCTTCCCCAGGTGTCCGACGTCGTATTGAACCGCAGGCTCCGTCCCCGGTTCACACCGAGCGACCCCGACTGGTCGACCCAGTGGTGGGCCAGCGATTCGATCGACCTCCCCACAGCGTGGGACTTCACTTCCAGCAATGCGGCGACCATCATCGCGGTCGTCGATGAAGGCACCCTCCAGCACGAAGACATCGCCGCCGGCATCATCGGTGGCTACGACTTCATCTCCGACTCGTACGCCGCGAACGACGGCGACGGCAGGGACGCCGACTACACGGACGAAGGGAGCGGCGCCGACTGCGGCGAGGGGTGGCAGGACTCGTCGTGGCATGGCACCTCGGTCTCAGGGGCCGCAGCAGCGCGTGCGAACAACGGATTCGGGATCGCGGGGCCGGCGTTCTCTGCGTCGGTCGTCTCCGTGCGGGTTCTCGGCCGGTGTGGAGGCTCTCTGCTCGACATCATCGAGGGGGCGTATTGGGCAGGCGGCGGCACGGTTCCGGGTGTTCCCGCCAACCCGAACCCGGCGCGGGTCGTCAATCTCTCTCTTGGGTCGCTGAGCCCCTGCGACACGGCATCCCAGGATGTCTTCGCTGCCCTCAACGGCCTCAACGTCGTGGTCGTGAGCGCGTCGGGGAACGACGGCCAGGATGGCGCCG
>JAJDAI010000230.1 GCA_029261955.1 Deltaproteobacteria bacterium
TGGGGCCCAGCTCCCGAAGCCCGGGCCCCGAGTTGAACTGGCAGGTGATCGCCGCCGAGAAGGCCGTCTCGAAGGGGACGCCCATCGCCGACAGCAGCAGCGTGCAGAGGCCCAGCAGGCCCACGGCGATGACGAAGAGGCCCAGCACCTGCCGGACCACCCGCTCGTCCACGGGGCTCGAGCCCAGGCGGGCGCTCACGACGGCGCGCGGGTGCAGCACGCGGCGCACCTCCGCGACGGCGGCGGACACGAGGATCATCGCCCGGGACACCTTGAAGCCGCCGGCCGTGGACCCGCCCATGCCGCCGACGAACATCAGCAGGATGAGCAGCGTGCGCGCGAACTCGGGCCAGAGCTCGAAGTCCGCGGTGCCGTAGCCCGTGGACGTGACGATGGAGACGACCTGGAAGGCGCCGTAGCGCAGCGCTTCGAGCACGTCGCCGTCGTACCGGGGCAGCAGGACCCACGAGACGGCCAGCGTCGCGAGCAGGACGATGCCCAGGTAGCCGTAGAGCTCGGCGTCCCGCAGCGCCGCGGCGCCCTTCTTCCGCACGAGGGCGAAGTAGATCCCGAAGTTGCAGCCCGCGAAGAGCATGAACAGCGTGATCGTCCAGTCGATCCCCACCGAATCGAAGCCGGCCACCGACGCGTCCTTCGTGCTGAATCCGCCCGTCGCCATGCAGGTGAAGGCGTGGCAGGCGGCGTCGAAGAAGGACATGCCCTGGACCATCAACAGCAGCGCCAGCACGGCCGTGAAGCCGCCGTAGATGCCCCAGAGCACCAGGCCGGTGTCGCGCACGCGGGGCTGGAGCTGCTCCTTGCTGGGGCCGGGCGCTTCGGACTCGAAGAGGCGGCGGCCGCCCGCGCCCACCTGGGGGAAGACGGCGACGAAGAGCACGATGATCCCCATGCCCCCCAGCCACTGGATCAGGGAGCGCCACCACAGGGCCGCGCGGCTCTTGTCCTCGATGGACTCGAGGATGGTCGAGCCGGTGGTGGTGAAGCCCGAGGTGGCCTCGAAGAGCGCGTCGATGGGGTGGCTGACCATGCCGTCGAGCAGCAGCGGCACGCCGCCGAACACACCGCAGAGCAGCCAGGACAGGCTGACGATGAGCAGGGCCTCGCGGCGGTTGAGCTCCAGCTCGTCGAACGAACCCACCGCCCGGCTGGACCGCCGCCGCGCGACGCCTCTGCGGCCGTAGAGGTACGCGGCCAGGCCGAACCCGAGGGTCAGGGCGACCGACATCGCCCAGGCCGCCACGCCCGCGTCCGCGTCGCGGTCGAGCACGGCCCAGACCAGCGAGGTGGCCATGAACAGGCCGAGGAAGGACACGACGAGGCCGACGTATCGCGCGATCTTGTGGGGGTTCACGCTGCGCCTGCCTCCACCGCGCAGGATGCCCGAGCCCCCGCGGCAGGGAAAGGCTGCGCCGCGCCGGTCGAAGCGTCGGCGGGACGCCTACAATCCGGGGATGCGCCTCCTCCTGCCCTTGCTGATCCTCCTCGCCGCGCCGGCGTCCGCCCAGGACCCGGTGGAGGTGGACAGCAACGAGACCCGCGCCCTGGTGCGTGCGCTGCGGGGCAAGGTCCTGGAGGGCTGGGAGCACGACACGCTCCTGGACTTGGGCGAGTCGGCGAAGGGCAGCGAGGACCCGCTAGACCGGCTCTACAGCGGCCTGGCGCTGGTCTACGCAGACCGCCCGGACCTGGGCATGCCGCTGGTCGAGCGCGGACTGGACGAGGTGCGGCTCGGCCCCTCCGATGCGCTGCGCGCGCTGCTCTTCCTGGAGATCGCGGGGCAGGACGGCCTGGTGCGGCAGACCGTGCGCAAGCTCAAGCTGATGGACCCCGCGGGCGGTGCGCGCCTGGAGAACTCCGTCGACCGACCGCTGCCCCTGGAGGTCGCACGCAAGCGCGCGGGCTCGCTTCGGGGGCTCCAGGTCACCGAGGTCGTGGCGCCGCTCGGCGAGCTGGGGGAGCGGATCGGCTGGCTCGTGGAGCCCGAGGGCGCGACGAAGACCGTGGTCTGGCTTCCCGCTGGGGCCCGGGGGGATCGCGCGGCGCGGCGCTGCCAGGATCCGGCGCGCCTGCGGGCGGCAGCGGCGGTCGCCCGGGGTGGCTACCGGGTGCTCTTGCCGGGCCTGCGCGGCTGCGACGGCAGCGCGGGGGTGTACCGCGGCCGGGGCGATGCCGCGGAGGACGTCGCGGCCCTGCTCGAGGTCTTGGAAGTCGCGCAGCCCATCCTCGTGGGCTTCGGCGACGGCGCCTCGTTGGCCTTGTCGGTGAGCTCCGCGGTCCCGAGCTCGGGCCTGATCGCGGTCGGCCCCCGGGACCCGGCTTCCCTGAGCCACCTCACCCGCGCGGCCATCGCGGCGCTCCAGCCGGACCTGTCGGGGATCCCGGCCCAGAGCGCCGTCGCGGACGCCGGCTGGCTGGAGCCCCAGCTGATCGAGGCCGGCCACAAGACCCAGGTCGCGCCGCCCTGGCGGACCCCGAAGCAGCGCAGCAAGGCGCTGCTGGCCCTGCTCGAGCGGCTGCCGTGACCGCCCATGCCTGAGTGGCTCGATCGCCTGCTGCCGCGCCGGCGGCGGGAGCTGCGCACCCTGCCCCTCGGGCAGGACGGCACCCTGCCGTGGCACAACTCCGTCGGCGAGGTGCGGCGGGTGCTGCGCAAGCTCGGCGCGCTCAGCCTCGACATCGACGGCTACCCCACGGCGAGGCTGCGCTGGGGCGACATGACGGTGCGGGCGCAGCTGGAGTTCGTGTCGGGCGTGCACGTCGACGGGACCTGGCTCGCGGACCACCCCTCCGCCGTCTTCTTCACGCGGGACGGCCTCAAGGTCCGCATGGAGCCGCGGCTGCGCGCCGCCAACGTGCACTTCCCCTTCCGCGACCGCCGGGGCAACTGGGCGAAGGTCCTGGAGGTGCTCGGCAAGCCCCACAACCGCAACAAGGACGGCTCCTGGTCCTGGCTGTGGAAGGAGATGGAGGCCCGCTTCTCCGACGCCGACCCGCAGGACGACGACGCGACGGAGAGCATCCGCTTCGCGTCTCTGTCGACCAGCCGCGTCCTCGAGATCCGCAACCAGAGTCCGCTGGAGCTCTACGAGAAGGCGCGGGTCCGCGTGGACTTCAAGGAGGGCACCTGGGAGATGGGCGAGGCGCCGAAGATCGTCGGCGTGCCGCTGCGCTTGCACTGGGACGTGCCGGTGAACGCGAAGCTGCTCATCACCGTGACCGCAGGCGTCCGCGAGGTCAGCGCCGAGGCCACAGCCAAGGCGAGCAAGGTCATCCTGACCGGCGACAACGCGGGCGGGGTGCGGATCCTGACCTGAGCGCCTGAGCTCCGGAGCTACTCGGGCAGGACGCAGGGGCCGTTCTCGAGGCCCGGGCTGCCCAGGTCTCCGAGCCCGAAGGGCAGCTCGGCGGGGCACCAGTTGAAGCCGCTGTCGTTGGAGACCGCGTCGTGGGCTTCGGGCTCGAGGCTCATGCTCGCGCCGTCGGGGTCGGGGAAGTCGACGCCGTCGTCGTAGGCCACGCGGTCGATGGGCGTGTCCGCGGAGGACTCGAGCACCACCTCGTCGAGGTCGTTGCCCAGAACGAAGCCGTCGTACTCGTAGTCGCAGGCGACGCCGCCGTTGAGCAGCGGGTCGGCGTTGCGGCACAGCACGGCGCGGCCCTGGGAAGGCACGACGACGCTGCCCTCGATGACGTGATCGTCGCCGCCGTCGTCGCTCAGGCGCCAGCCGACCAGGTCGAGCTCCAGTTCGGTGGGGTTGAAGAGCTCGACCCACTCCCCGAGCGAGTCGCCCACGACGCCGGGGTTCTGGAGGATCTCGGCGATCACGATCGAGCCCTCGGGCGGCGGATCCACGCAGTCGGCGTCGCCGTTGGAGTCGTAGTCGGGGAAGCCGTTGTCGGCGGCGCCGTCGCAGTCGCTGTCGAGGCCGTCGCAGGACTCGGGCGCGCCGCTGTAGATGGCCGGGTCGCCCGGCTCGCAGTCCGTGGCGTCGGGGTCGCCGTCGTCGTCCGCGTCGGGCGCCGGCTCGGTGACGCTGAGCGTGAAGTCGCCGACCGCGCTCGAGAAGCCGTGCACGAGGATGAGGTAGTCGCCCCCGAAGGCGGAGTCGAAGCCCACCTCCGAGGTCAGCGGATCACCGCAGGACTCGTTGTCGTCCTGGCCGACCACGCAGCTGAGGTCGCCGCAGCCGCCCGTGTAGACACTGATCTTCGTGTCGAAGTCCGCCTGATCGCAGAGCGAGACGGTCACGTCCCCGCCCGTGGCGCTGTAGCGGTACCAGACGCCCGGCGCGGTGTTCGACGTGCCGCAGAAGGGCGCGCCGTCCACGGTGGCGCCGTCGGTCGTGCCCGGCAGGTCCACGCCGGCGAAGACGTCGAAGGCATCACCGCAGAGGTCGTTGCAGAGGTCGCTGGTGCCGGCGTCGCAGTCGTTGTCGACGCCGTCGCCGCAGGACTCGGGCGAGCTCGGGCCGATCGCCGGGTCCGCATCGTCGCAGTCGAGGTTGCAGGTGTCGCCGTCGCCGTCGCTGTCGAAGAGGTCGACGGTCGCGGGGTCGCAGTCGTCGTCCAGGGAGTTGGCGCAGAGCTCGGAGTTCAGGGGGCTGCGGGCCGAGTTGGCGTCGTCGCAGTCGCCGTCGCACTCGGTGACACCGTCGCCGTCGCCGTCCAGCTCGTCGCCACCGAGGCTGCCGTCGCAGTCGTTGTCGAGGTCGTCGCAGAGCTCGGGTGCGCCGGGGTAGATGCTGGGCGCGAAGTCGTTGCAGTCGGGGCCGTCGGCGCTGCCGTCGTTGTCGTCGTCGGGGTCGGTGCAGTCGGGGTCGAGATCCCCGTCGAAGTCGTCGAACTGATCCACCAGGGAGCCGTCGCAGTCCGAGTCGATCGCGTCGCAGGACTCGGGCGCGCCGGGGTAGATGGCGGCGTCCAGGGGCCCGCAGTCCCCCGAGTCGGGGCTGGGGTCGTTGTCGTCGTTGGGGTCGATGCAGTCGGGCTGGCTGTCGCCGTCGGTGTTGGTGAAGCCGTCGACCAGGGAGCCGTTGCAGTCCGAGTCGGTGTGGTCGCAGGACTCGGCCGCGCCGGGGTGGATGGCCGGGTCGCCGTCGTTGCAGTCGCCCTGCGCGGGCGCGAAGCCGTCGCCGTCCACGTCAGTGTCCACGCAGTCGGGCAGGTCGTCGCCGTCCGCGTCCGGGAAGTGGTCGGCGAGCGAGCCGTCGCAGTCGGAGTCGGTGTGGTCGCAGGACTCGGGCGCGCCGGGGTGGATGGCGGCGTCCAGGTCGTCGCAGTCCGCCGCCGAAGCGAAGCTGTCGCCGTCCGCGTCGTCGTCGATGCAGTCGGGCAAGGCGTCCTGGTCCAGGTCGGGGAATTCGTCCACCAGGGAGCCGTCGCAGTCGGTGTCGGCGGCGTCGCAGGACTCCGCGGCGCCGGGGTGCACGGCCGGGTCGAGGTCGGCGCAGTCCACGGAGTCGGGGCTGCCGTCGCCGTCGTCGTCCGTGTCGATGCAGTCGGGCTCGCCGTCGCCGTCGGTGTCGGTGAAGGCGTCGACGAGGTCGAGATCGCAGTCCGAATCGGTGGCGTCGCAGAGCTCGGGGGCGCCGGGGTAGATGACGGCGTCCAGGTCGTCGCAGTCGGCGGCGGTGAGCGTGCCGTCGCCGTCCACGTCGGGGTCGATGCAGTCGGGCGTGCCGTCGGCGTCCAGGTCGCCGAAGCCGTCCACGATGGAGCCGTCGCAGTCGCTGTCGACGCCGTCGCAGTCCTCCGCGGCCTCGGGGTGGATCGCAGCATCCCCATCGTCGCAGTCGCCGCCGAGGATCGTGTGGCCGTCCCCGTCGCCGTCGGTGTCCGCGCAGTCGGGCAGGCCGTCCCCGTCCAGATCGGCCTCCTCGTCCACGAGCGAGCCGTCGCAGTCGCTGTCCACGAGGTCGCAGCCTTCGGGGGCGCCGGGGTGGATCGCGGCGTCCTCGTCGTCGCAGTCGTCGCTGCTGTAGCTGTCGCCGTCGACGTCCTCGTCCACGCAGTCGGGCAGGCCGTCCTGGTCGAGGTCCGGGGACCCGTCCACCAGGGAGCCGTCGCAGTCGCTGTCCACCTCGTCGCAGGCCTCCAGCGCGCCGGGGAATACAGCGGCGTCCTCGTCGTCGCAGTCGCCCTCAGCGGGGGCGAAGGTGTCGCCGTCCTGGTCGAGGTTGGCATCGCAGCCGCAGGCCTCCGTGAGGCTGCCCGCGCCCGAGGCGAGCACGTGCGCGAAGGAGGGCGCGGCCTCCCAGGCCCCGTCCACGAGCTCGAAGTCCGCCTCGCCGCACCAGGCCACGTAGGCGTAGTCCAGGGCGCAGGTGCCGTCGGGCAGGCACTCGGTGCTCTCGGCGATGAGGGCCGAGCAGCCGTCCCCGTCCTCGCTGGCCGAGGCCTCGCCAGCGCAGGCCTCGCCGTCGCAGGACAGGGCGGCCTCGATGTCGGTGAGCGGGGTCCCGAAGCCGTCGGTGAGGCTCAGCTCCGAAGAGTCCCGGGACTCCGCGAGCTGGCGCCAGGCCTCCACCAGCGGCACGAGGAAGGCGTCGACCTCGTCCGCGTCGCCGCCGCCGGGCGCGACGACCGCGAAGTTGTGGGCCTCGTCCTCGCCGTCGTCCCAGACCACGTCCACGACCACGGCGCCGGGCACCAGCGCCGGGCGCACGACCGCAAAGGTGAAGGTGGCTGCGCCCTCGCCGTCCAGCAGCTCGAAGCCCTCCGAGGCGACCGGGCTGCCGTCGGTGATGGTGGCGTCGAGCACCACCCAGCGCGCGGCGACCTCCGACGCCAGGTCCTCGGCGCTGTCGGCGGTGGCCACGTCGTAGAGGTCGAGGCTGTAGCTGAGGGGGAGACCGGTCCCCTCCAGGAAGAGGTCGAGGTGATCCGCGAGGTCGTCGAGCTCGGACAAGGGGGCGGTGGCGTCGTCGTCGTCGATGGAGTCGTCGTCGTCGATGGAGTCGTCGTCGTCCGAGGAGTCGTCGTCGTCCGAGGAGTCGTCGTCGTCCAGCGCGTCGTCGTCGTCGGACGAGTCATCGTCGTCGTCCACCTGGGGGCAGGCGAGCAGCAGCACGATCAGCAGGGTCAGCCAGCGACGCATCGAGGTCTCCTCACCCGCGGGGGGCTGGAGCAGGGTAGCCGGGGACGGGGGGAGACTGGCCGGGCCTTCGCGGACCGGGAGCTCAGGGCCGGATCGCCGTCG
>JAJDAI010000024.1 GCA_029261955.1 Deltaproteobacteria bacterium
GGCGGATCCGGCCGTGCGCCTGACCCGGGTGGATCCGCTGCTCGGGGGCGGGCAGGTCCCCGCCATCCTGATCGACCTGCCGCCACGCTGGGCTCCCGGCGCGGCCTGGGCCTGGTCGGCGCATCGGCTCGCTCGCCTGGAGAGCCACCTCATGGCGCCGGGCCGGGCCGCCATCCGGCTGCCGCTGCTCGACCTGAGCGGGCCGGCGCTCGGGCGCTACCTGCGCACCGTCGGGGAGCGCTTTCCCCAGTCCACGGTCTGGCTCGACCCCGTGGGGGCCGGGAACCTGGTGGTGCTGATCACCTCGGCTCCCCTCCCCCTCGACGGCGGCGCGGTCTTCCGGGCCTGGAGTCGGCGGACCCTGGCGGAGGATGCCCGCGCGGCTGCGCTTTCGGGACCGGCCGACCTCCTGGAGCGGGTGCTCGGCGACTCGGTGTCGCTCGGGGTCGCCGGCGGCTCGCGCCGACGCGACGGCATCGCCGAGGCGGTGCTCGCGGGCTCACGCGCTCGCTCGGTGCGGGAGCCGCTGGCGCTGGCATCGCTGGGGCCGCACTCGCGGGCGCCGCTGGACCTGATCGACCTCGCTTCGGTGCCCGACGCGGAGCGGGTGGCGCTGGAGCAGAGGCTCACGCAGGCGGCGACCTCACGGGTCGACTACCTCGAGCTGCTCGCGGCCTACCAGGCCGGTCGCGGCGAGGACGTGATGGCGGTCGCGGCTCGGCTCGCGCGCAACTCGGCGAACCCGTCCCGGGACCTGCGCGCCTTCATCCAGCCCTGGCTCCAGCGGGGCCGCGCGCTCCAAGCGCAGGGGCTGCTCGAGCGTGCGCAGGCCGAATTCGCCGTCGCGCAGCAGTTCTCGCCGACCGACCCCATCGCGAACCTGAAGCTGGCGGACATCGCGCGCCTGCTCGGGGACCTGGAGGCCGCGGAGCGGCACTACCAGATGGTGTTGGAGGCGGACCCGCAGAACCTGGAGGCAAGCTTCGGGCTCGGGGCCCTGCGCACCCTGCAGGGTCGGCTGGCCGATGCGGTCGACATCCTGGAGGCAGCCGAGAAGCTGCATCCGGGCAGCGCGCCGCTCCTCGTGAACCTGGCCTGGACCCACGTGCAGCTGGCCGTGGGCAGCGACGCGAACGTCGGCGAGCACCTGGCGCGGGCGCGGGTGCTCTACCAGCGGGCCGCTGCGCTCGCGCCGCGCATGCCCCAGCCGCACGCCGGCCTGGCGACGGTGTTCGAGCGGCTCAACGACTTCGACCGGGCGCTGCCCGCGGTTGAGCGCGCCCTGACCCTCGAGCCGAGCTGCGTGTACCGCGGCCAGCGGGGCTCCTACCTGTACCAGGCGGGCCGCCTGGAGGAGGCGCGGGGCGAGCTGCAGAAGGCCCTGCTCGACTGCCCGAGCCACATCGAGACCCTCAACGCCCTCGCGGCGCTGGAGGCGGACGACGGCAACGTCGAGGCGGCGCGGGAGCTGTGGGAGCAGGCGCTGCGCATCACGCCGGACTTCGCCGCGGCGCGGGAGAACCTGGCGAGGCTCGAGGCGGCCGGGGCGCCGCCGCCGCGCTGAGGGCGGGCCGGGCGGAGCGAGACCCGGAGGGGCTCGCGGAGCTTGCGGAGGGCCGGAAGCCCGGAGCCCCCCGAAACCGCGACCTCCTAGAAGACGTGCCGGAAGCTGCTCTGCGTGAAGCGCGAGAAGGAGTCCGGCGTCACCTGGAACGTGTCGATCATGTTGGCGTCGGAGACGCCCGTGCCGTCGATGTTCAAGGCGTAGAGGCGGTTGTTCGCGAAGACCGGCTGGGAGATCAGGCCGTCGACCTCGGTGTAGAGGTTGCTCGTCACGTCGTGCGAGTCGGTCGTGATGTCGAAGATGCCGCCACCGCAGGTCGCCACGTTCAGGCCGTAGAGCCGGCTCGTGCCGTTGGTGCAGGGGTCGTCGCCCGGGATGTGGGTCGAGAAGAACATGCGCCCGAACACCACCTGGGGGTGACCGACGAGCTTCTCGCCCGTGCCGCCCGTGAAGGCGTAGAAGCCAGAGCTGTCGAAGAGCGCCGAGTCGTCCGCGCAGGGCGCCGGGACCGAGGTGTCGCAGCCGTAGGGCTCGGGGTCGGCCCGCACGTACAGGCCGCCGTTGACCGCGCCGTAGATGTTGAAGGGGCTTCCACTGCCGTAGTACACGAGCAGCTCGCCGGCCTGGCCGAAGAAGACCGCCGGGCGGTAGTACATGTGCAGCGCGGCGTCGCCCGACTCGGGCGTGTTGAAGACGCAGCGGCTGGGGCTGTCGGCGTTGCTCGGGTTGAAGAGCACCTTGTACATGTGGCCGGTCGAGTCGCCGAAGAAGCCGACGTCGACGCCGCCGTCCGAGTCGAGGTCGACGAGCGCGGGCGAACCGAACATGCCTTCCTCGGGCGGGGTGTACTCGTCGAAGGAGTCCGCGTCAGAGCTGGTCTCGTTCGTGTCGATGAGGTAGCCCGCCGCCTCGTAGTCGGTGGGCGATTCGGACACATCCGAGTCCATGTCGTGGATGTAGACGCCAGCCTGCGCGTACTCGGTCGCGGCGCTCGAGGCGGAGACGCCCGGCTTCTGCGAACCCGAGCCCCAGACCGCGATCCAGCGGCGCGACACGGTGGAGCCGGCGTCCCAGAACTGGCCGATGGCGTGGGCACCGACAGCACGGCCTTCGCCGCCGCCGCTGGCGCTGGTGTCCGTGCGCTCCCAGAGGAAGCGCGGCTCTTCGGGAATGGTCACGTCGAGCGCGTAGTGGTGGCGACCGCCGTAGCCGGCGGACCAGGTGACGACCCGGTGCCACTCGCAGCCACCGGCGTCCGGGGTGCCGTCCTTCATGCCGGACGAGTAGCCCTGGGCGGCGCAGTCGGTGAGGCCGTTGCTGTAGCCGTCGAGCCAGACGTTCGTGACCTCCACGTGGCCGCTGTTGACCGAGGTCTGACCGGAGGACATGAGCTTGTCGAGGCGCGTGGTCTCGAACTCGCTCTCTTCGCCGTGGTTGATGTTGGCCTTCGCACGGGGCACGTAGAACCAGTACTCCGAGCCGTGGGTCATCGACGTGCCGTCGTGGGCGTCGGTGTTGTCGCCGTCGCCCAGGTAGCCCAGGTAGAAGGCGTGCAGCATGCCGGCGTTGGACGCGACGTAGGTCATGCCCGGCAGCGTGGTCAGCTTGGTGCGGTACTGGAGGAAGTGCGGCTGGGTCGAGATCGCTTCGATCGACGCAGGCGCGGCCACGACCGTGCTGTGGCCCGTGTCGCCGAGGCGCCAGGGGCCACGGGGCAGACCGGTGTTCAGGAAGACGGAGTCCTGCACGCCACGGATGAAGTCGACGAGCAGCTGGGCGTCGTCGCGATCCACGTCGCAGTCGAAGTCGTAGTCGGCCTCGTACGCGATGCAGGAGGGGTTCGACGCGACGGAGACCGGCGTGCCGATGAGCAGCTCCGCGAGGTCCGTCGTGCTGGATCCGAGGGAGCTGGAGTCGAAGGGCTGCAGGTCGCCGAGCATCAGCTGGCTGGCGTAGGAGGTGTAGCCGTTTCGAGCATCGGTGGGCTGGAAGGAGCCCTGGTTGGCCTCGCCGGGGTTCACGGTTCGAGAAGCGAGGCGCCAGCCGGCGTCCCAAAGCTCCCCGTTGAGCGCCGAGGCGTTGGCCACGACCTCGCCGTAATCGACCGCTGTCGGATCCGTCTGGATCTCCCAGGCCGCGACGTGGCCCTTGTAGAGCGGGTGACCGCCCTCGACGTCGTACCAGGAGGCAAAGAGGGTGTCGCCAGCCGGGGTCATGCTGATGGCCGCGTTGCTGTAGGAGCCCTCGAAGACCTCGCTCAGGATGGTCCAGATGTTCACGGCGATGGACGAGGGCGAGACGGCCTCGTAGTACAGGCCCTGGCCGGAGTTGGCGGCGGCCTGGTAGAGCGCGGCGGCGTCGCCGTTCAGGCCGGCCGAGTTGCTGTCGATCAGCATCGAGTGCGTGATGACGGCGCCCGTGCCCGCCTGGGGCGCGATGAAGGTGTTGTAGGCGTAGTTGGCGACGTCATCCAGGAAGCAGCCCTGGAAGCCCGTGGCGTCGTTGCAGAGCACGTTGCCGACCGAGGGCGTCGTCGCGTACTGCGGGTCGTAGTCGTTCTCACCGATGTGGTGGCCGATCACGATCACGACGACCTGGGAGCAGGTGTACTGGAAGGGGCCGGTGGTCCAGCTCGCGGGGGAGCCGTAACTGAGCTCCATGTAGTTGTCGATCAGGTTCGCGTAGGTCTCGGCGATCTTGTTGTCGCCGTTGCTGCTGACCGTGTGGGCCTGCAGCGCGGTGACGATGTCGGCGATCGGCATGCCGGGGTAGGCGAGCGGCTCGAAGTCGAAGGTCGCCTCCGAGCTGGATCCGTCCTCCGTCAGGGCGACGCCGAAGCGCATGCCGAGCGGCGCGTTCTGCATCGCCTGGATAATGCCGTCGCGGACGTAGGTCCAGCGGGCATCCGGGGACGCGAGCGAGCCGTCTCCATCCCAGTCCTGCGCCATGCGGCTGCTGTCTTCGACCAGGAACAGGATGTCCGGCAGGACGGCCGGGATCGCCTCCTGCGCCTGGGCGGGCCCGACTGCGAGAAGCAGGAGCGCGCCGAGGAGCGACATCACGGTGCTACGAGGGGATCTGGTCATGTTCATTCCGCATTGTCGACGCCAATGACGAAGGCCCCCGCTTGCGCGGAGGAGTTCATCTGCGACACGGCGCCGGTCGCGAGGAGGTCGAGGGAGTAGGTCTTCCGCTGGTCGCCCTGGTGGGCCGTCTCACCGGGGAGCGGGCTGCCCCACACCCCCTTGCAGATGTTCACGCTGTAGGACGCGAGCACCCGCGAGTTGGCCATGATGTCCACCGGCGTTCCGGCGACCGGGGCCGCCGTGCTGATCCAGCCTTCGAGGCAGCCGTCGGTGGCCGTGAGGGGCGCCAGCTGGCGGCGCATGGCGAGGCCGTCCCAGGTGACGTCGTCCATCACGACACGGGCGTGGTCCTGGCCCGCGAGCGCGCCGTACTGGAGCTGCTTGTGGTGGCGCATGTTCTGCGTGATCTTCATGTCGAGCTGAGCGCTCTGGATCTGGGTCACGCCCAGGATCGTGAGCGTGACGAGCCCGACCATCACCAGGATCAGCGCGTAGCCGCGCTGCCCCGAAGCTCGATGGTTTGCTTGCAGGCGTCTCATGCTCAGCCTCCTAGTAGGGCGCACGGGCGGCCTGCCAGGCTGCCATTGCGTTGCGCATCGCGACTTCGGTCCGGGCCACGCGGCGGTGGTAGCCGTCGACGGCGCTGCTGGGGATGTAGACGTCCGTCGCGTCCAGGTCGCTGGGCTTCGAGACGATGGCGCGGGTGTTGTCCGCGCGAACCGTCCGGGCGGTCATCATCACGCGCACCGCCGCGAGGTTCTCCCAGGCCGTGCTCGCCGAGAGGTCGTAGCCAAAGGTCCAGGACGACTCGACCTCGCAGTCGTTGCCCAGGCCACGCTCGCAGACCTTGAGTTGGAGGTCCTCGATGCCGAGCGCCACGGGGATGTCGTTGGAGTGCGGGTAGCCGCCGTCCGCTTCGGCCAGGCCGACGTCG
>JAJDAI010000231.1 GCA_029261955.1 Deltaproteobacteria bacterium
GGGCGGAGGGGGTGCTCAAGGAGCTGACGGGGGAGGTGTCGCGCTCCATCCAGACGGGCCCCTTCGCGGTGCCGGAGCACCTGCGCAGCGGCGTGCTGCGCTCCATGAGCCCCATGGAGAGCCTGCTCGTGCGCACGAGGGAGATGGAGGCGTCGGACCTGCACATCATCGTGGACGCGTTCCCCATCACCCGCGTGCACGGAAACCTGCGCGAGCTGGAGGACGAGCCGAAGATCGACCCGGAGCTGGCCGAGGACTACCTGATGTCCGTCGTGCCGGAGCGGATGAAGGCTCGTCTGCTGGCCGACAAGCAGGCTGACTTCTGCCACAACATCCCCGATGTCGGCCGCTACCGCTGCAACATCTACCGCGAGCGCAAGGGCTGGGCCGGCGCCTTCCGCACCATCCCCAACGACGTACCGACCCTGGGCGACATCGGGCTGCCGTCCCACCTGTCGGACCTCGTGAACTACCACCAGGGTCTGGTCGTGGTCGCAGGGCCTTCGGGATCGGGCAAGTCGACGACACTCGCGGCGCTGGTGAACCTCTTCAACGAGCAGAAGCGTTCCCACGTGCTCTGCCTCGAGGACCCGATCGAGTTCGTGCATCCCGCGAAGGGCTGCCTGATCAACCAGCGCGAGGTGGGCCGGCACACCCGGGGCTTCGCGGCCTCGCTGCGGGGGGCGCTGCGCGAGGACCCGGACATCATCGTCGTCGGCCAGATGCGGGACCCGGAGACGGTGCGCCTGGCCATCGAGGCGAGCGAGACCGGGCACCTCGTCATCGGGACCATGAACACCACGAGCGCGCCCAAGACGGTCGACCGGGTGGTCGAGTCCTTCCCGGTGGCGGAGCAGACGCAGATCCGCGTGATGCTGGCGGAGACGCTGAAGGCGGTCGTCTGCCAGCAGCTGATCCCGAAGGCCTCGGGCGACGGCCGCGTCGCGCTGTTCGAGGTGATGATGGGCACGCTGGCCATCCGGATGATGATCCGAGACAACAAGACCTACCAGATCCCCTCCCTGATGCAGATCGGCGAGTCGCTGGGCCACATCACCATCGACCACGCCCTCGCCAACCTGCTCGAGGGCGGCCACATCTCGGCCGAGGAGGCCTACCGCCGGGCGGTCAGCAAGGACCCCTTCGAAGCGCGGGTCGGCGCCGAGTTCCTGGCCGGGCGAGGGATGCGCTGATGGCCCCCGGCAGCACCAAGATCGACCGCTTCCTCAAGCTGATGCAGGACGTGGGGGCGTCGGACCTGCACCTCAGCGTCGGCCGCCCCCCGATGTTCCGGCAGAGCGGTCAGCTGGATCCGATCCGCTACCGGATCCTCTCCAACCGGGACTTCGTCGAGCTGATCAAGCCCATCGCGGGCGACGAGAACTGGCGGTCCTACAAGGACTCCGGGGACTGCGACTTCGCCTACTCCGTGCCGGGCGTCGCGCGCTTCCGGGTGAACCTCTTCATGCAGCAGCGGGGCTACGGAGGCGTGTTCCGCATCATCCCCACGAAGCTGATGACCTTCGCCCAGCTGGGGCTGCCGAAGGCGGTGGAGCGGCTCTGCCAGATCGAGCGCGGGCTCGTGCTGGTCACCGGGCCCACGGGCTCGGGCAAGTCGACGACGCTGTCCGCGGTGGTCAACCGCATCAACGAGGAGCAGCGGCGGCACATCATCACGATCGAAGACCCCATCGAGTTCGTGCACCCCAACAAGCGCTCGGTGATCAGCCAGCGCGAGATCGGGCAGCACGCGACGGACTTCGCGTCGGCGGTGCAGGCCGCGGTGCGGGAGGACCCGGACACGATCCTCGTGGGCGAGATGCGGGATCTGGAGACCATCCGCACCGCGCTCGACGCGGCGGAGGCCGGCTTCCTGGTCTTCGGCACGCTGCACACGAACAACGCGGCGAAGGCCGTGGATCGCATCATCAACGTGTTCCCGCAGGACGAGCAGGACGGGGTGCGAGGCAGCCTCGCCGAATCGCTGCGGGCGGTGCTCGCTCAGCAGCTGCTTCGGCGGCAGGGCGGCGGTCGGGTGGCGGCGCTGGAGATCCTGTTCGCGACCTCGGGCATGGCGAGCATGATTCGCGAGGGCAAGACCGCGCAGGTCACCTCGGCGATCCAGATGGGCAAGGCCCAGGGCATGCAGGCGATGGACGACGCGCTGTGGCTGCTGCTCAGCGACGAGATCATCGACGCGGAGGCCTGCTACGAGAAGGCCGTCGACAAGGCGCAGATGCGGGATCGCCTGAAGAAGGCGGGCATCGAAGGGAACTTCGACGCGGACGAGTAGCCCGCGCCTGAGCCGCTAGGGGTCGACGTAGACGCTCAGGCGGTGCGCATCGAGCGTGCCGGCCATGTTGAATCCGAGCAGCCCGCCTTCGAAGTCGGCGTGCAGGTCGCTGTCGCCCTCGAACTCGCCCTCGAAGCCGATGGGCAGGGCGAAGAAGCCGATGTCGATGCCGACGTCGCCGATGGCCTCGTCGTCTTCAACGTCCGCGTTGACCTCGTAGGTGACGTCGATGGGGTCGATGATCACGAGCGCGATGGAGCACTGCCCGCCGCCGCTGAGGACCTCGCCGGCCATGTCGATGACGAAGTCGAGGCCGCCGTTGCAGGCCGCGTTGACCGGCGTGCCCTGGAACTCCATGTCCACGTTCATCGCCAGGTTGCCGGCGTAGACGCCGGTGTGGCGGCCCTGGATGCGCACGCCACCGAGCACCGTCTGGAGGCGGTCGCCGTTGGGCAGCTCGGCCGTGATGGTGAAGGTGTGGATGCCCCAGTCCATGAAGGACTCGCCGTAGGTGCCCTCGAAGATCGGGCCGAACTCCTGGTCGGTCTCCCAGACGATCTCGTCGAAGTCGAGCACGTCGCCGTCCACGCCGATGATCTCGGCGTCGAAGGTGATCCCGTCCTCCAGGAAGATGATCTCGGCCGACTGCGGCGAGTAGACCTCGAGCGTCGCGCCGTCGAACTCGGGGAACAGGTCCTCGGGCTCCTCGTCATCCGGCTCCTCCTCCCCGGGCGGGGTGCCGCCGTAGGACAGGGGGGTCTCGCTCTGGCAGCCAAGCAAGCCGAAGGCGGCCAGGAATGCGATCCAGGTGAGTCGGGTCATGCGTCAGATCTCCGGTTGCGCGGGCGGGAATCTACCGCTCTGGGGCGTAGCGGGCCAGGATGAAGATCTCGACGTTGCCCTTCCGGGCCCCCGCGAGGCGGCTGTCGGCCTGGCCCAGCACCACCCAGCCCAGGGACCGCGCAGCGTCGGAAACCGTGGACACCGCGCCCTGCCGAAGGGCCTCGTCCTTGACCACGCCTCCCCGGCCGACCTGGGTCCTGCCCACCTCGAACTGGGGTTTGACCAGGGCCACCAGCCAGGTGCCCTCCGCGACAAGATGGGACAGAGGGGGCAGGAGCTTGGTCAGGGAGATGAAGGAGGCGTCGATGACCACGAGGTCGACGTGGCCGACCTGCTCGGGGCTCAGGGAGCGGGCGTCGGTCTGCTCGAAGACGGAGACGCGGTCGTCGTCGCGCAGCTTCCAGACGAGCTGGTTGGTGCCGACGTCGACGGCCACGACGTGGCTCGCGCCCTGCTGGAGCAGGCAGTCGGTGAAGCCGCCGGTGCTCGATCCGAGGTCCAGGCAGCGCAGGCCGGTCGGGTCGACGTCGAGGTCCAGCAGGGCGCCCTCGAGCTTGAGCCCGCCGCGGCTGGCGTAGGGGTGGTCGGCGCCCTTGAGGCGGATGGGTACGTCGTCGAGGACCTTCGTGCCGGCCTTGTCGACGACGGTGTCCCGGACGAGGACCTGGCCGGCCATGATCAGGCGCTTGGCGCGATCCCGGGATGCGGCGAGCCCGCGATCCACGAGCAGCTGATCGAGCCGCGCCTTCGCCATCAGTGGTCGCGGTGGACCGTGTACCAGGCGAGGGCGCGCAGGGGGTCGGCGGCGGGGCCGAAGTCCGCGAGGTGGCCCAGGGCGCGCTCGGCGAGGGACTCGGCCCGCTCGCGGGACACCTCCAGGCCGAGCAGGCCGGTGAAGGAGGGGGTCTCCGCCGCCTCGGCGCCGCGCTCCGTCGTGTCCTGGAGCTCGTCGAGGATGTCGTCGGCCACCTGGAAGGCGAGGCCGAGGGTCTCGCCGTAGTCGGCGAGGGCGCGGATCTGCTCTTCGTTGCCGTCGCCGAGGGTGGCACCCGCGAACAGGGAGAAGCGGAACAGCTCGCCCGTCTTGCGGCGGTGCAGAAACGCGAGGGCGTCCTCGTCGTCGACGGGGCCCTCGAAGCCGAGGTCGATGGACTGGCCGCCGACCATGCCCTGCCAGCCCGCCGCGCGCGCGAGGGCGGAGGTCACGGAGAGGGCGCGCGCGGGGTCGAAGAAGCCGCGGTGGGCGGCCTGGTCGGCGACGAGCCGGAAGGCCTCGGTGAGCAGGGCGTCGCCGGCGAGCAGGGCGAGGGCCTCCCCGAACTGGACGTGCGTGGTGGGGCGGCCGCGGCGCTCGGCGTCGTCGTCCATGCAGGGCAGGTCGTCGTGGATGAGCGAGTAGGTGTGGATCATCTCCACGGCGCAGGCGGCGGGCAGCACGGCGTCGTAGGGCAGGTCGTCGCTGCCGCCGACGCACTCGAAGGCGGCCAGGGCGAGCACCGGGCGGATGCGCTTGCCGCCGCCGAAGAGGGTCCAGCTGCAGGCCTCGTGCAGCTTCGCGGGCCAGCGCTCGGGCGGCGGGAAGTGCTCGCGCAGCGCCTGGTCGACCAGCACGCAGCGGGACTTCAGGTAGGCGTCGAGGGCTTTCGGGTCGGGGGCTTCGCTCAAAACGGGATGTCCTCGTCGTCGTGCTCGAAGGGGGGCTCGGGGCGGCCCGAGGGGGCAGCCTGGGTCGCGTCCTTGGCGGGGTCCTCGCCGGGGTCCTCGCGCTCGGAGATCGGCTCGCCGGTGGCCAGGTCCACCTCGACCACCCGGCTGCCCTCCTGGAGCAGCACGGCGATCTTTGCGTCGGCTTCGTTGAGGCGGTCCTCGCAGCGGCGGGCGAGGGCCGTGCCGCGCTCGAAGCGGGCGATGGCGTCCTCGAGCGGGGACTCGCCGCGCTCCAGCTCGGTGACGATGCCCTCGAGCTCCTCGAGGGCTTGTTCGAAGGTCAGCTTTGCGACGGGTTTGGCGGCCATGGGGCTTGTGTAGTTGGGGGGCCGCAGGGGGTCAAGAGCACCTTCGCCTCCTGGCGACCAGCAGGGGGAAGAGCAGCAGCCCGCCCGGGCTCGCCGAGCAGCCTGTGGCGCAGCCGCTGCCGGGGGCCTCGTCCGCGAAGCCGGTGAGCTCCTCGCTGGGCAGCAGCTCGGCTTCGTAGCTCCACTCCGCCTCACCGCCGCCGAAGTCGTCGAGCGGGGTCGCGGCCACGAAGACGCGGTCGACGTCCTGGAAGGTGCCGAAGAAGGCCGCCGCCTCGCCCTCGACCACCTCGGGGGAGAAGGTCGAGACCGTCTCTGAACCGGCCGTCGCGACGAGCTCGAAGGACCAGCGTACGGCGGGGTCCCCGTGCAGCTGCAGCCAGAGGCCCTCGCCCTCGCTCAGCTCGGTGGACGAGAAGCTGACCAGCGCCGTGCCCGCGTGCCTCGGCGCCGTGCCCACCTGGTTCATCGTGCGCTCCATCGGCAGGTAGCCGGGCTCGTGCTGGCCCGACATGCCGCCGATCCGTTCGGCCTCGATGCCCTGGTACTCGAGCTCCGAGGGGGCCCAGGCGTGCAGCGCGTCGACGCCGAAGTCCATCACGGGGAGGCGGCGGGCGAGGCTGCGCAGGGCCCCGTCGGTGTCGATCCCCGGCAGGGCGTCGAGCGCGTCGTCCCAGCGCCAGCCGGTCTGGCCGTCCTGCGCGGCCACGAACTCGAGCAGCCAGCCCTCGTCGAGCTCCGCGTCCACGGCCTGCCAGAAGAGGTAGGCGCCGTAGCGCTCGATGCTGGGCTCCATCTCGTAGATCGAGCGCCAGGGCTCCAGGGCGCGGAAGACGGCGTAGTTCGCGGCGTTCCAGTCGTGGGTCTCGGGCGCGAACGAGCTGTTGGCGAAGGCGGCGGTGGACTCGAGCAGCCAGTGGTTCGGGCTGTCCGCGCTGGTCAACTCCTCCAGCCAGTAGCCGAACTGCACGGCGTGGAAGAGCTCGTGCTGAGCCAGCAGCGCGCGGCGCTCGGCCCGCCCGAGCCAGCTCGTGTTGAGCACGATGACGGGCATGGATTCGCCAGCGCAGGGCCAGGGGAAGGTCAGGCCTCCGATGCCTTCACCCAGATCCTCGACGTAGACCGGGATCTGGTAGTCGGCGCCCGGCGGCGCCCGAAAGCCGGCCACGGTGATCTGCCGATCCCAGGCGGCCTCCAGCGCATCGAGCATCGAGATGACGTCGCCGAGAAAGGACACGTCCGTGTTGAACTGCAGCGCGAAGTGCTCGCTCTCGCGGACCTGGTTGTAGGGGCCCAGGTCGAGGCCGAACTGGTTGTACTCGAGGTCGTCCAGCGCGATGCAGGTCTCCCGCTCCTCCTGCTCCGAGAAGAGATCCGTGGTCTCGAAGCCGGGGTTGCCCGCCGCCAGCCAGGCCCGGTAGGGCGGCAGGTTGAGCATCAGCTCGTGGCGCTGCTGCGGGGCGAGCTCGTCCCAGTGGGCGCGGGCGTGCACCAGCTGGCCGGTGGCGCAAGGGCCCTCGAGCGGGGTGGCGGCCGCGAGCAGCGGAGCCAGGAGCAGCAGTGGCGTGAGTCGCATCGTCCCCCCAGACGGTCAGATGGTGCGGACGGGCTGGCGCCGTCGGCGCAGGAGGAGCAAGGGCAGCAGCAGCCAGCCACCCGCGCCGGCCCCCGAGGAGCAGGAGCAGGC
>JAJDAI010000232.1 GCA_029261955.1 Deltaproteobacteria bacterium
GACGACGACGACGCCACGGCAGACGATGATGACGCCACCGCCGACCCCAACTGCGGCCAGGTCATCACCTCCGCGGGCATCGACCTGGTCTACGTCTGCGCCGGCAGCTTCACGATGGGCTGCCTGCCCGGCCGCGACGACACGGTCAGCAGCTGCGCGGGCGATGGCGTCGACCACGTCGTCGAGCTCACCGCCCCCTTCCTCATCAGCCAGACCGAGATCACCGCGGCCCGCTTCGCCGCGCTCACGGGCTACGACCCCTCGATCGCTTCGGCCTGCACGGTCGACTGCCCCGTCGGCAACATCTCGTGGCACGAGGCCGCGGCCCTGGCCAACGAGGCCTCCTCGGCTGCGGCTCTGCCCTACTGCTACACCTGCACCGGCCTCCAAGCCACCACCGAGTGCGTGCCCGCGGGCGACCCCTACGCCTGCGGAGGCTTCCGCCTCCCCACCGAAGCCGAGTGGGAGTACGCCGCGCGGGGAGGCGAATCGCACACCTTCGCCGGCAGCGACGACCCCGCCGAGGTCGCCTGGTACTCCGACAACGCCAGCGGCCGCCAGCCCGTCGCGGGCCTGCAAGCCAACGGCTTCGGCCTCTACGACATGAGCGGCAACCACGCCGAGTGGGTCGAGGACTGGTGGGACGCCAGCTACTACGCCAGCTCCCCGCCGCAGAACCCGGCCGGTCCCGCCACCGGCTTCGACCGCTCGGTGCGAGGCGGCGGCGTCTTCTTCGCCGACTCGCTGGTCCGCTCCGGCGCCCGCTTCGCCGGCGACCCAGACGACCGGGTCATGTACTTCGGAGCCCGGCTGGTGCGTCCCGCCCCCTAGATTCAAGCCGTGTCACACAAGTGTGTCACACAGTGGAGTCCAGCTCCGCCAGCCGGCGCTCCAGCAGCCCGCGCTGCCCTTCGTTCCCGCACAGCTCCAGGGCCATGCGGTAGGCCACCGCGGCCTCCGACCAGCGCCCCAGCCTCCGAAGCAGGTCCGCCCGCGCCGCCGGCAGCAGGTGGTAGGCGGCCAGCGAGCCCTCAGCCACGATCGAGTCCAGCCGAAGCAGGCCCTGCTCCAGCCCCTCGGAGAACGCGATCGCCACGGCCTGGTTGAGCCGCACGACGGGCGAGGGGTTCATCACCACCAACAGCCCATACAGGGCGGCGATCTGCGCCCAGTCCGTCGATTCGGGGGTCTCCGCCTGCGCGTGCAGCGCCGCGATGGCGGCTTGGATCTGGTAGGGCCCGACCTGGCCCATGCGCAGTGCCTGTTCGACCAGCGCGGCCCCCTCGGCGATCTGCCCGTGCCTCCAGAGCCCCCGGTCCTGCTCGTCCAGCAACACCGGCAGCCCGGCTGAATCCTCCCGGGCGTCCCGCCGCGAGTCGTGCAGCAGCATCAGCGCGAGCAGGCCCAGCACCTCGGGCTGCGGCCCCATCAGGTCCCCGACCACGCGCGCGAGCCGGATGGCCTCCGAGCACAGCTCCCGCCGCACGACCCCGGCCCCGCTCGAGGCCGAGTACCCCTCGTTGAACACGAGGTAGATCACCGCCAACACGGAGGACAGGCGCTCCGGGAGCAGCGGCCCGGAAGGCACGACGTAGGGGATGCCCGCGGCGCTGATCTTGCGCTTCGCCCGCACCAGCCGCTGGGCCATCGTCGCTTCGGGCACGAGGAAGGCGCGGGCGATCTCGGGCGTCCTCAGCCCGCAGAGCGTGCGCAGCGTCAGGGCCACGCGCGCCTCGGGCGCCAGCGCCGGGTGGCAGCAGGTGAAGATGAGCCTCAAGCGCTCGTCCCGCACGTCCTCGACCTCCTGCTCTTCGCCTCGCTCGTCGGCCTGGAGCTGCAGCAGCGCCTCCAGCGCCGGCTCCTTCTCACGCCGCGTGCCGCGCCTCCGGAGCCGATCGATGGCGTTGTTGCGCGCCGATCGCGTGATCCAGGCCGCCGGCTTGTCGGGCACGCCGTCCACGGGCCAACGCTCGAGCGCCGCGGCGAGGGCGTCCATCAACGCCTCCTCCGCGAGCTCGAAGTCGCGCAGCACACCGATGAGCGAGGCCAGGATCCGGCCCTGCTCCTGCCTGAAGACGCGCTCGATGGTGTCGGAGACCACCCCCTAGTTGCCGTAGTCCTCGGGGCTCATGACGGGGCGCACCTCGACGGAGCCGTACCAGGAGCCGGGGAGCCGGGCGGCCACCTCCAGCGCCTTGTCCAGGTCGGGCACGTCGATGAGGTAGTAGCCGCCGAGCTGCTCCTTGGTGGCCGCGAAGGGGCCGTCGGTGTGCAGGGCCGCACCCTCGCGAACGCGCACGGTGGTGGCGGTGTCGATGCCCTTCAGGGCGTCGCCGGCGAGGAAGATCCCCTCGCTTTTAATGGACTCGGTGAAGGCCATGTAGGCGGACATCATCTCGCCCATCTGCTCGGGGGACATCTGGGGGCGTTCGGCCTCGGCGCCGTAGATCAGGAGCATGTACTGCATGGTCGGGTCCTCTCGGGGTTGGGTTCACAGGAGCGACGGGCGGGCAGCGCGCGGATCGACAGCGTCCGAAAAGAAACCGCAGAAAACCGCCTCGGGGCCCCGCCGCAACGGCCCCGGCCCGGCCGCATCTTCGCCCAGCTTCCACCCCTCCGCTCACCGCGCCTCGGGCGCAGCCGCCCGCCCGGATCTCTACAATCCGGCCCCATGGCCCCCATCGCCCTCGGCGCCTTCGACCTCGTCCGGCCCATCGGGCACGGCGGCATGGGCGTGGTCTGGCTCGCGACGCACCGCGGGCTCGGCGTGCAGGTCGCCGTCAAGGTCCTGACCGCGGGCCGCGCCCGGGACGCCGACTTCGCGACCGCCTTCCGGGACGAGGTGCGCGCCGTCGCCGCCTTGGACCACCCCCGCATCGTGCACGTGCACGACCACGGTTCGGTGGACGCCGCCGCCGAGGCGGCCAGCGAAGGCACCTTGCGCCGGGGCAGCCCCTGGCTCGCCATGGACCTCGTGGCGGGGGGCACGCTCGGTGACCGCGCCCAATCCGCGCCCTTGTCCTGGCCCCAGCAGCGAGGCGTGCTGCTCGCGCTGCTCGACGCCCTCGCCCACGCGCACTCGCGCGGCCTGGTGCACCGGGACCTCAAGCCGGCCAACGTCCTCATCGCGAAACCCGAAGATCCCGCCGGCAGCCTCCAGCTCACCGACTTCGGCCTGGCGCAGGTCGGCGAGGAGCGCGCGACGCCGGGGCACACCGAGCTCGCCGCGGGCACGCCGCAGTACATGAGCCCCGAGCAGTTCGAGGGACACTGGCGCGACTATGGGCCCTGGACCGACCTCTACGCGCTCGGCTGCGTCGCCTTCAAGCTCGCCTCGGGCACCCAGCCCTTCCAGGGCGAGACGATGTTCACGCTCGCCTTCGCCCACATGAACGGCCGGCGCCAGCCCTTCCGCCCCCGCATCGCGGTGCCCGAGGGCTTCGAGGGCTGGCTCGATCGGATGATGCGCCGCGCCCCGGGCGAGCGCTTCCAGCGCGCCGCCGACGCCGCCTGGGCCCTGCGCCAGCTCGATCCCCTGACCCAGGCCGACGAGCCCGCCCCCTTCTTCGAGGACGAGGATCTGCCCACGATCGTCGGCCTCAACCCGGCCACCGACACGCAGCTGCTCTCGGAGCGAACGCTGGTCCAGGCGGCCCCGAAGATGGCCGTGCCGCCGCCGCTCGCGCGCCTCGAGGATCGCGTCACCGACTACCCGCCGCTGCCCCCCAGCTGGCGCCCCGCCGAGCTCGTGCGACACACGGGCCTGCCCGGTGCCGGCCTGGGTCTCTTCGGCCTGCGCAGCGTCCCCCTGGTCGACCGCGAGCGGGAGCGCGACCTGCTCTGGGCGGCGCTGGCCGAGGTGCGCAAGACCGGCTCCATGCGCATGGCCCTGCTTCGCGGGGTGGCGGGCACCGGCAAGAGCCGCCTCGCGTCCTGGATGGCGCAGCGGGCGGACGAGGTCGGCTCGGCGATGCTCCTGACGGCGAGGCACAGCCCCCAGGGAGGGCCCGCGGATGGCCTGGGTCCGATGCTCCGGCGCTTCCTGCGCGCCCGCGGCCTGGACCGGCAGGGCCTGCGCGAGCGCACCGGCGTTCTCCTCACCGCCGAAGGCGAGCTCAACGACTACGAGCAGCTGGGCCTGACCCAGCTGATGGCCCCCAGCGAGGTCGTCGGCGACGAGGCGCCCTTCACCTTCTCGGGCCCCGCCGAGCGCCACGGTCTGCTCCGGCGCTTCATCACGCGGGTCGCGGCCGGTCGGCCGCTGGTGCTCTGGCTCGACGACGTGCAGTGGGGCGCCGACGCCCTCGACTTCGCCCGCCGGCTGCTCCAGGCCCAGGAGCTCGCCCCGGTGCCGGTGCTCGTGCTGGCCACGGTGCGGGACGACCTGCTCATCCCCGGGGGCGAGGAGGCCCGCCTGCTCGACGAGCTGGGCCGGGCGGCCGAGGTGCGCTCCCTCGCGATCGCGCCCCTGGGACCCGAGGACCACCGCGACCTCGTGGCTCGCCTCCTGGGTCTGCGCGGCGACCTCGCCCAGCGCGTGGCCGAGCGCACCGATGGGAACCCGCTCTTCGCCGTGCAGCTGGTCGGGGACTGGGTGGATCGGGGCGTGTTGGAGCCGAGCCTGCAGGGCTTCGTGCTGCGCGAAGGCGAGGAGGGCGTGCTGCCCGATGGCATCCAGCAGGTCTGGGTGCAGCGCCTCGACACGGCGCTCGCGGGCCTGCCCCTGGACGCCCGCGCCGCGCTCCAGGTCGGCGCCGCGCTCGGCGGGGAGGTGCTGCAGGAGGAGTGGCAGGCGGTCTGCGTGGAGGCCGGACTCACCACGCCCGACGATCTGGTCGACCGCCTCGTCGCCACGGGCCTGGTCCTCAACCAGCGGGGCGGCTGGGCCTTTGGCCACGGCCTGCTTCGGGAGAGCCTGGCGGAGGAGAGTCGGTCCCGGGGACACTGGGTCCGCTGGCATGCGGCCTGCGTCGCGATGCTGGCCTCATCGAGCTCCCCCGGACTCCACGCCCGCCGCGCTGGCCACCAGGAGGTCTGCGATCCCGAGGCCGCCGTCGACTCGTGGATGGAGGCCGCCTTCGAGGCCATCGTGCACGCCGAGTACGCCCAGGCGGAGGACGCGCTGCGGCGTGGAGAGGCCGTGCTCGGCTCGCTGCAGGTCCCCGAGAACGACCCGCGCTGGGGCCGGTACGCCTACCGCCGCCTCACGGTGATGCGGCACCAGGTCCGCCTCGCGGAGGCCCGCAGCTTCTCCGAGTCCTGGCTGGGGCTGGCCCGTCGGCATGGCTGGGCGCACCTCGAAGCCCAGTTCCTCGGCGATCTCGGCGACATCCTCCACCGGACGGGCGACCTGGCGACCGCGATGGAGCTGGCGAAGCTCGCCGAGCAGATGCACCGGGATCAGGGCCAGGAGCGCGAAGCCATCGCCTGCGTTCGTGTCCAGGCGAACGTGCACCGGATCCGCGGCGACATCGAGCAGGCCCGGGCCCTCTTCGAGGAGCTGCGGCGCTGGTACGGCGAGCACGACAACGCCCTGCAGTACGCCAACACCAGCCGCGACCTCGCGATCCTGGAGGTGGCCGACGGCCAGCCCAGCCGCGCCGTCGAGCTGGTGGCGGAGGCCCGCCGCACCTACGACGCCGCCGGTTTTCGCATGGGCGTGGTGCGCTGCCTGAACACCCTGGGCACCGCGCTGATGGCCGAGCAGCGCCTGGACGAGGCCGTGGCGGTCTTCGAGGAGGGCGTGGACCTGGACCGCAAGGTGTCCACCGGCCTCGGGCCGATGTTCGGGATCAACCTGGCCCTGTGTCAGCTGCGCCGCGCCGCCTTCGTGGGGGCCGAGCGGGCCATGGAGCCCTTCCGGGCGGCCGTCCTGGCGGGGGCGGACCCCACCTTCGAGCTCGTCTACCGGCTGGCGGGCCTCGCCGCCGAGCTCGGGCAGCGGTCGGTCGCAGACTGGCGCGTGCGCCTCGACCGCGTCATCGAGCTGCTGGATCAGACGGGGATGACCGACCCCGACATCGCCTGGCCACTGGAGGTCGCGGGTCGGCAGGCGGCCGCCCGGGGCCAGACCGACGGGTCACGAGCGCTGCTGGATCTCGCCCTCGCGCAGTGGTCTGCGGTCGGCGACGCGGCCGCCATCGAGCGCTTGCGGGGCCGCTGAACTCAGACCTTCTGGCGCAGCACCTCGTTCAACTCGCGCTTCGCGTCGACCTCCTGCCGGAGCTCCTCGGCGTGCACCTGCATGCTGTCCCGCAGCCGATCCACCGCGACATCGACCTCCGATGCCGCGCTCTCCAACAGCACGGCGTGGGCTTCGCCCAGCCAGATGAGCGCCTGCTGCGAGTCCGCGTCCAGCTTGCTCAGGCTCGGCTGAACGCGCTCCAGGGCCTCACCGCCGATGGAGCTCGACTCCTCGCGCAGCGTGCGCCCCAAGGCGGCCATCTCCACGAGGCGAGCGAGCACCCCGTCCACGTCCGCCAGCAGGTCGCCGGCGTGGGTGACGCGGCCCTTCACGAGGATGCGCGCCATGCTCTGGCGCAGCTTCAGGGCGGAGGCGACGACGGGGGTCTTCGCGGCCTCGTCGTCCCACTCGCCGGGGACGTCCAGCAGGGGGTTGCCCTGGAGGGAGCGCCAGATCCTGAGCCCCACGAACGCGAGGACGACCAAGAGAACGAGCCGATGAAGCATGGCGGAATCCTAGCCCGGATCGGGCATGAGTCGGTCGATCAGCATCCGAGCGGGGAGGGAAGCACCGGCCGATCCGATACGATCCGCGCCCCTGCCTTCACCCGAGCCGAGCCCGCGATGTCCAGCGTCGACCTGAAGGACCTGCACGTCGCCATCGCCGGTGGAGGAGTCGGCGGCCTCTGCGCGGCCATCGCCCTGCGGCGTCACGGCGCGTCGGTGCGCGTCTTCGAGCGCCGCGCGGAGCCGGCGACCCTCGGGGCGGGTGTGGTCCTCTGGCCCAACGCGATGCGGGTCCTCGCCGAGCTCGACCTGGCCGAGCCCGTCGGGAGCGCGGGCGGGCGGCTCAGGGCGATGCGCCGTCTCACCTCGAGGGGCCAGCCCCTCGGCGAGCTGGACCTGCGTCGGCTGGGGCAGAGGATGGCGGCGCCCTGCGTGCCCATCGCGCGGGCCGCCCTTCAGGGGATCCTGCTCGATCGGCTCGCCTCCCTCGGCGTCGAGGTCGAGTACGGCGTCCGCGTCCGCGGGGTCGAGTCCGGTGGGCGCTCCGCGCGCCTGCTCTTCGATCACCAGGACCCCGTCGAGGCGAACCTCGTGATCGGCGCCGACGGGCGGATGGCCTCGGTCTGCCGGGCCTTCGTCAGCGGCGACGCCACCCCGCTCTACCAGGGCTACGTGAACTGGATCGGGGTCGCGCGCGGCGCGGCCTTCGACCCGGGCGCCGTCCTCGACTTCTGGGGCGTGGGCGAGCGCTTCGGGCTGGTGCCGCTGTCCTCCAGCGCGGCCTACTGGGCGGGCTGCAAGGCGCTGCCGTCGGGGCTCGGGGCGCCGGCCCTGGGCGATCGCGCGGAGCTGTCCCGCCTCTTCGCCTCCTGGCCCGACCCGATCCCCGCCGTGCTCGCCAGCACGTCCAACGACTCGATCCGCCGCATCGAGGTCTACGACCACGACCCGCTCGCCCAGTGGCACCGCGGACGCGTGGTGCTGCTCGGGGACGCGGCGCACGCCGCGCTGCCGACCTCGGGGCAGGGGGCCTGCCAGGCCATCGAGGACGCCTGGCAGCTCGCAAGCAGCCTGCGGGCTGGGGACGTCGCCGCGGCCTTCGCGGACTACGAGGCCCGGCGGATCCCCAAGAGCTCCTCGGTGATCGAGGTCGGCCGGCGACTCGCCCGCTCCCTCTTCGACGAGGACCCGGTCCGCTGCGCCAGCCGCGACGCGGCAGCCCGCCACGCCTCCGGGGAGGACGCGGTCGACGGCATGGCCCGCTTCTGGGGCTCCGGCCTCCCCCCAAGTCCCTCGCGCTGAGTCGGCCTACTTCGTCCCCAGGAAGAACGTCCGCCAGGCCGCCATGGAGCCGAATTCCTGGAGGAACTTCGGGTCCGTGGAGTTCAGCTGGATGTCGCCGATCTGGAAGGCCCGCGCGGCCTCGATGGCCGAGTAGGTGCGTCCCGCCGACGAGCTGAGCGCCTGCGCCTCCAGCCGCTGGCCCAGGGCCTCGGCCTTCGCCTCCGCCAGCCGCCCGATGGCTGCTGCTTCGGAGCACATCGCGTCCGCCTCGGCTCGCCGCTCCCGGTCGTAGGTGAGCGCGGCGGCGTTGAGCTCGGCGATCTGGATCTCGTAGGTCGACTTTGCGGCCTCGATCTTGGCGTTCCAGGACTCCACCTCGACCTTCACGTCGCGGTCGATGGCCTTCTCGTCGGTGTCCGTCAGCGTCCGGGCCTCCGATTCCTTGCCCTTGGCCTCATCCAGCCGGGCCTGCACGGCGTAGACCTGCTTGTCCTGCAGCTTCTGCTCGTAGTCGGGGCGGAAGCGGATGGCGCGGATGGCGGTGCCGTCGGCGATCACCCGCAGGTGGTACTGCGACAGCAGCAGGTTGAGCGGCTCGACCGCGGTCTGGGCCA
>JAJDAI010000233.1 GCA_029261955.1 Deltaproteobacteria bacterium
GACGTCGACAGCTACGTGCCGGCTGGCTACGGCCCCACGGACCCGGTGCGCGTGGTCTACCTGGGCGACTCCATCTCGGCTGGGGCCGGGGCCACGTCCGGTTCGCTGACCTACACCGCCCTGCTGTCCGACAACGAGGACTCGACCTGGTCGGCCTTCGGCGAAGACGACCTGGCCAGCTCCTTCCCCGGCATCGAGGTCGTGGACCTCTCGGTCGGCGGCGCGACCACGGCGACCCTCAACTCCCAGCAGCTGCCCAGCGTGACCAGCACCCTGGGCGAGGTCGTGCAGGGTGAGACGATCTTCGTCATGACCATCGGCGGCAACGACATGCAGGCCGCCATCCCCACCGCGCTGACGCAGGGCGAGGCCGCGGCCGAGGCCGCGCTGGATGCGGCCGTGAGCAACGTCGAGGACATGCTCGACTTCCTGACCGACCCCGACCGCTTCCCCGACGGCTCGACGGTCTACATGGCCAACGTCTACGAGCCCACGGACGGCGTCTGGCAGACGGCGGACTGTTTCTTCGGTCTGGACCTGTCCAGCATCTCCTGGCTCTTCGACCAGGCGAACGCGGAGTTCCGCGCCACGGCCGAGGCCAAGGGCGTCTCGATCATCGACCTCCGTGGCCACTTCCTGGGCCACGGCTACTACAGCTCGGACGACACGATCGACGCCTACGACGCCTACGACCCGAGCCTCTGGTTCGTCTCCGACTGCCAGCACCCCAACGACCGCGGGCACCACGAGATCCGCCGGCTCTTCCACGCCGCGATCAGCGGGCACGCGCTCTACCTGGACTGATGCGGGGTGGGCGCTGGGGGCGCCGCGGGTAGCGTCCTCCCATGCGCTCACTCGTCGTGCTCCTGCTGATCGGCTGCCCCTCTGAAGAGGCGATCGATCCCCCCATCACCAGCCTGAGCGTCGGTGAGTCGACGCTGTCGTGGGACGGGGAGGTCACGCTCTCCTGGGACGGCGTGGACGTTCTGCGCGGCGCCGGGGCCTACGCGGAGCTGGATGCGTTCGGGGGACGGCGGTTGTCGATGCCCTTCGGCGAGCCCGTGCTGGGGGAGGTCAGCGGGGGGCTCGGTGCCGCGACGCAGGTGGTGTGGACGCGGCCGGGGACCTCGGATGAGCCCGAGCTCCGCTGGGAGCTGACGGGGCACGAGTCCGGCTGGGTGGCCGAGCTGATCGTGCGGAACACCACCGGCGCGGACGTGCTGCTCACGCAGTCCTCGCCGCTCACCTCCTCGAAGTCCACCGGCGCCCTGCTGCCCGGCGCCGACCCCGAGCAGCTGCGCATCCTCGACAACGGGTCCTGGAACATCCTCGACTTCGTCGCCGAGATCGAGCCCGGCACCGTGCGCACCGAGGGCTTCGGCTCCGTGCTGCCCGGCGAGCTGCTGGGGGACTCCGTGTCCAACTGGAACCACGCCGTGGCCGACCTGGACGGCGGGGTGGGCTGGGTGGCCGGCGCGCTGACGACGCACGCGTCGATGCCCGTCTTCGAGCTGAGCTCCCTGCCGCCCGTGGGGGCGCCGAACTCGGGCTTCACCTTCTTCTCGGCGACCTCGGTCTACCAGCCGCAGGCGAAGGCGATCCGTCCCGGGGAGTCCTTCCGCTCCGAGCGCGTGTGGTTCCGGCCGTCGGTGAATCCCGCGGGGGGCCTGGAGCGCTACGCGCAGGCCGTGCACGACGACCGCGACCTCGTGCTCTGGACCGAGCGCGGGCACCGCACGCCCAACGGCTGGAACAGCTGGAGCGGCTCGGGCAGCAGCGGGGGCTACGGGACCGGCATCGACCAGGGGGTGATCCTCGAGAACCTCGACGTGATGGCGAACGAGCTCCGCGACTGGGGCATGGACTGGTTCCAGATCGACGACGGCTACCAGCCGGCCTACGGCGACTGGTCGTGGCGCGAGGACCGCTTCCCCGACGGGCCCGCCTGGCTGACGCAGCAGATCCGGGCGCGGGGTCTTCGGCCCGGGCTCTGGATGGCGCCCTTCACCCTGGACGAGGACTCCGAGACCGCCCTGGTGCACCCGGACTGGCTCGCGGGCAGGACGCCGCTCGGCATGGCGGCCGGTCCCGACTACGAGATCCTCGACCTGACGAACCCCGAGGTCCTGGTGTGGATCGAGGAGCTGATGACCTCGCTCACGGTGGAGTGGGGCTTCGACTGGTTGAAGATGGACTTCGCCTACTACGCCCTCTTCGGGGATGGCTTTGCTGACCCCAACGCGACCCGGGAGGAGGCGTGGATCGGTGCCCTGGAGGTGATGCGTGAGGTCCTGGGGCCGGACCGCTACTTCATGGGGGTCGGGGTGACCGGCCTCAACTACGGGCTCTGCGACACCTTCCGCCTGACGCTGGACAGCATGCCGGTGTGGGACCACCAGCCCGAAGACGACCCCAACGACTCGCGGACCCAGCAGGGCCTCAAGCCCACGGTGCGCACGGCGGGCCGGCGCTGGTACCTGCAGGACCGGGTGTGGGCCAACCACCCCGACCTCATCTTCTTCCGCAGTGGTGCGGATCCGAGCTGGCCGGAGCTCACGTTCGCCGAAGCGCGGGCCTTCGCGACCTTCGTGGGGTTGAGCGGGGGGATCGTGAAGCTGGGGGACCGGCTGGTGGACCTGGAGCCCCAAGCGGTCAACGTCGTGAGGCAGCTGCTGCCGGCCTGGAAGAAGTCGGCGCGCCCCCTGGACCTGTTCGAGCGGGAGTTTCCCGAGCGCTGGCATGGGCGGGTGGACGAGCCCTTGGATGGGGTGGAGGGGAGCTGGGACCTGCTGGGCCTCTTCCACTGGGGCCTGAACAAGGACCTGACGACCACGCCCTATGCCGTGATCCCGGACTCTGCGCTGGCGAAGGACTTCGTCGTGGACCCGGCGGAGCTGGGCGTGGTCGGGGATGTGCTCGCCTACGAGTTCTGGACGGGGGACTTCGTCGGGGAGGGGACGGGGCCCTGGACCGTCGAGGTGCCCTCGCACGACGCGCGCGTGGTGTCGCTGCGGCCCCGACCGGACCACCCGACCTTCCTGGGCTGGAACCGCCAGGTCTCGATGGGCGGGACGCTGCTCTCGGAGGTGGGGTGGTCGGAGGGGCTGCTGACGGTGGGCTTCGCCGGGGCGGCGGGCACCGAGTTCGCGCCCTTTCGCTGGGAGGTGGCGCTGTGGGCGCCGCCGGGCTTTGCGTTCGCTGGGGTCGAGGCGGACGGGGTCACGGACGTGGTCGTCGAGGAGGACGGCGCCGTGGTCCGCGTGTCCTTCGACGTGGCGACGACGGGGCCGGTCGAGCTGCGAGCGGCCTTCGAGTAGCTACTCGAGCGTGATCTCGAGGGTGACCGGGTTGGGCTCGGGGCAGTCGTCCGCGCAGTTCAGGGCCGAGGCGGAGATCTCGAAGGTCACCACGTCGCCGGGCTGCGCGGCGGTGGTGGTCGTCGCCGTCCAGCTGACCTCGAAGGAGGTGTGCGCGAAGATCGCGAAGCCCCACCACTCGGGGTTGGGGATGGTGGCCTCGGCGTAGTCGGTCGCGAGGATCCCGCCCGGGTAGTAGTTGTGGTCGGTGTCCCAGTCGTTGGTCATGTCCGCGCGGATGCTGATCTCCTCGCCCACCGACCAGCCGCCGTCGCCGCCGTCGTCGGTCCACTGGACGTTGGAGAAGCTGAACTGCGGGCCGGGATCGGCGCTGTCGTCGTCGTCGGCAACGGACGACGAATCGTCGTCGTCGTC
>JAJDAI010000234.1 GCA_029261955.1 Deltaproteobacteria bacterium
CCGAGGCATCCCGCCGCTTCGGGGCCGAGGGGTGGAAGAGACGCACGAGCAGGAGTGGCTGCGGCTCGCCGGAGCCTCGGATGACGTAGCGGTTCACGAAGTGCCGGCAGGGGGCGTCGGGGTAGCCGGCCGCGCCCGTCGAGGTGTGCTCGAGCACCGCCAGCCCATCGGGTGGGTTCCGCAGGCTGCTGCAGGCCCGTCGCCAGAAGCGCTTCGTCAGGACCACGATCACGTGCGGCAGCGCGTCGTGTTCGGCCATAAGGGTCAGCTCCCGGCGCCACACGGCTTCGCCGCGCTCGAGCATGCCGGCGTCCACGCTGGACGCGCGGCGGCCGTCGCGGACCCACGACTTGACGGCGTTGGTGGCGTAGATGCTCTCCGGCTCCCGGAGGGAGCGACCGCTGAAGTGCGGCGAGGGGGCCACGGCCTCGGCGACCTGCGCGGCCAGGTTCCTGGCTGAGGTGAAGAAGCGTCCCCTGGGCTCGCGGAAGCGGCGCGCCCAGTCGGGGGGCGCGGTGACCGGGTCGGGTGGCCAGTGGCGCTCGGAGTAGTAGGCGTTGAGGCCGACCAGTGCGAGGCGCAGGTCACTCGGTCGGGGCTGCTCGAAGCCGTCCCCGATGTGGGGGAAGATGGGGTGTGGCTCGTTGGCGTAGGCCGACTCTGCTCTTGCTGTGAAGTCCATGCCCTGTCCCCCCCTGGTGCAGGAGGGCAGGTTCGCATGGAATCCGCTCAGTCGTCGTACTCGTCGTCGCGGTCCTCTTCAACTGGGACGTGGGGGGGAGCGGGTGGGCCCGCAGCCCATTCGAAGGGGGCCTGACGGAACCTGAGGGTGGCGGCAAAGCCGGCGCCGCTGAGGTGCAGCCTTGTAGGAAGCGCCAGATACCTGCTCGTGCCAGTCCAGCGACTGTCGTGAAGCCTGCGCATCGCCAGCCGAAACTCCCGGCCGACGACGGCGTCCAGCGCAACGCGGAGCGGGGCGTCCGCGGGACCGTGGTCACGTACCCAGGCCTCCGCCTCCACCCCATCGCCGAGTTGAAGCAAGAGCCGACCATCCCCGAGGTGGACCGCGCGTCCTCCCCGCAGAGCCTGTCGGAGCCCGTGCGTCAGCCGCCCCGCCCACAGCGCCGCCTCCATCTGGAGTTCCTGGCCGATCTCCGCGGTTGGCAGGCTCTCTGGGAGCTCAGCATCCGGCCTGAATCGTTTTGCGAGTTCACCGAGCTCGTTCACCCGCTGGAGCAGCTCTTGCGTCTCCTGAGGAACTTCGGCATCCCGGTGGCGGCTGCTGCCGATGTACCGCTGCGCAAGGCTCGGCTGGGGTGCGGCCTCTCGCCTCTCATTCGCCGCTAGAAGCTCCTGACGAAGATCCTCGACGCCATCCCGCCCACCAAGGGCGGGCGAGGCATCGACGGCATCGAGCCAGTCATCCACCTCGATCTCGTCGGAGGCGCTCTGGATGGCGGTAGCGGGCCACCGTGGGATCTTCGCCTTTCCCCAGTGGACGCCGAAGGTTCGATCGTCGACCGGCCCAGGCACTTCGTCCCACGGCCCAGGCTCGTTCGCTCTCGCCGGCTTCCAGTTCGGGAGGCTGGGCAGAACGACAGCGGGTGATGAGCCCAGGCGCGGCTGCATGACCGGAGGCGGGGTTGCGAGCAGTCGAGAGCATCGGTACGCGGCCGGCGTCCCCTCGATCCATGACTCCAGCTGGATCCGGTATCCCGGGGCGCGGTAGGCCCCGAGGGACAAGTCAGGCAGTTCTCCCTCGATCTCCTTCGTCACCAGAAACAGCTCCGTCTCGGGCAGCGGCCCGCGAAGTGCGACGGACAGCGCGCTCGCCGGATCGTCCACCGAATCGCCCACCTTCAGCTCGATCAGGTCGTTCCACAGCAGGGTTGCGCGGGCGTGCCAGGCAGCCCCTCGGTCTGCCCCCGCCTCGATCAGGGCGGCAACAGCCGCGTCCAGCCGCGGGTCATCAGCGATTTGATCCTGGGTCCACCCCGTCACGATCTCCCTCAGCGCGGTCAGGGCCGGCCGGTCCGCTTCCACGCTGTGCCGTGTCAACCGGGGGTTCTCGTCAGGTCCCCCGGCGACGTTGATCGCGTGGACGTGGTCCCCGACGCGGAGGACGGTGGGCTGCACCGGCCGGCGTGCAGCGCGCTTGAGCAGAAGGTCGAGGCCAGCTGCGTCGGCCACAACGGCCTCGACACCGATGTCGGCAACGAGTTGCGCGATCGAGTGCTCGATGCGCTCGCGAGCGGTCGAAGCCGCATCCACGCCCAGAGCGAGCCCGAGCCCGAGTCGCTGGGCCGCAGGCAGGCCGAGCTGGGCCGCCTCCTGCTCCACGGCGAGCTGCCAGCGGAGCCGACGGCGCGCGAGGAGGTCGTCAGGACAAACGACTTCGATCGGCTCGACGCCAAGCGCCTCCAGCCGGTGCTGCGGGACCGGGACCGCGGGAAGTGAGCCGTCGTTGAAGAAACGTTCGACCGCATCCTGGGGCTCGATCTCGAGTGTCCGGCTCCAGGCGATCGCGGCGGAGGTCGTCGCAGGCAGGCCGTCCTGGGGCGAGAGGACGAGCGCACCGTTTCCAGCGAGGCTCGCGGCGCGCGCTCGTGCCAGAGACGAGTCCAGCTGCTCTACGCGCAGATCGCCGGCCTTGATCGGCTCGTCCAGCGTACGGGGCATGTAGCGGTACTGGTCCGTCTCGACGAGGAGGAGCACCGGGACTCGTCGACGGTCGCCAGCCATGAGGGACTCAACCTCTCGGAACAGCTCATCGCACTCGTCGCGATCCTCCGTCAGGCCAGCGAAGTCGAGGACGAGACGTACCTTCGGGTTCGCCAGCTCCGCACGAGCCAGCTCAGCTGAGGCAGCGAGGTCCGCCCGCACATCGCCGGTCACACCGAGCGCATCGAGCATGGCCTCGGTCGCGACGGACTTCTCGAGGAAGAACTTGAGCCCCTTGGGCTTGCGCTTCAGCAGTTCGGAGAGCCGGGACTCGACGGTCGAAATCCGGGAGGCCCGGGCACCCCGCTTCGTCGCGGCCTCTCGCCAACTGATCGCCACCTCGTTCTGTGCGCGTCCCTGGTCCTTGATTGCGGCCGCCACACGGGCAGAGAAATCCTTCATGGCTACTACTCCTTGGACATGTGCATCACGCCCTGGCCCTCTTCTGCCTCGGGAAGCAGGGGCTGGGGGATACGCAGCGTTGCCCGGCAAGATCGTTCTTGCCCGTGCTGGGGCAACAGCGGGAGTTGCCTGTCGGCGGGCAAGACCGGAAAGTGCGCTCCGACGGCGCGGGATTCGATCGCGTCGTGCGTATTTCGTCGGCCGGCGGAGCTCCGACCCTGCCCGTCCGGGCGGACCGGCCCAAGCGGCAGCGGGCGCGGCCGCCGGGCGCCTTCGACTGAGACAGCTGCTCGCACCTCGCCCTCCCCAACCGTCGGAGGGTGATCTACCACGGGCGGGCCGGGCGACCGCGGGCGAGCATCTCGGACGTCTGGTCGCAGAGCAGGCCAGCCGATGTTCCCGAAACGGCTCCCGCGATGCGAGCTGCCATGAGCGTGGGCGCGCCGGTATCGGCTCCTGAGACCAGCGCAGCTTCCTGCGGCTCGACGGGCTCGCGTCGGCCCAGGGCACCGGCATGGGTGAAGTGCCCCCCAGTCGGCCCCAGCCCGTGAACGCGACGAATCGGCCGCCGGGAGTCGCCCGACGACCGCCGTCCTTGAGCAGGCGGGACGCGGCCACCTCCTCCGCCACGGCCATAAACACCGGGAAGTAACCGGCACTCAGTCCCGGTTTCCGGACAGCTGGCGTCCATACCGGCAGGGGCAGGCACCAGCCGTCGGCCCTTCGGCCCCGCGCGAACAAGGAGCAGCAGTGACCCTCAACGACCGACACCTGATCGAGTACCTCGCAGGCACCGCCGACGAAGCCGTGATCGCCCAGATAGAGGCTCGGCTCACGAGCAAGCCTGGGTTCGCCCACCACCTCGTGGCAGCACTCGATGCCCTACCAGTGCCCCAGGCGCGCGAGGACGACCCATTCCTTGCGGTTGACGCGAACGGCCATTCCCCTGCGCGAGTCGCCCGTGAGCGAGTGCTCGATGAACTAGCGGGAGCCTCTCAGCCAGAATCCGGTCACGATTGAACTCAGGTTCGGCGACGAGGCAACTGCGGCGTTGCCGTGAGGCCGCCCAACTGAGCTAGCGGCACTCCTGGACCTGCTGGACGCTGGTGATGTTTCCGTTTCCGGTCGAAGGGAGTCCATTGCACAGGACCTCGAGCAGCGAGCCGTTGCCCGGAAAGGCCCAGATCCAGTCGTAGGCGACTCCGCAGGCCGGAGGAGGCCCCGTGTAGGGCGTGGCTGGACTCATGTAGTACCCACAGGGCGGCGGGCCGTTCGGGAAGTAGGTGAAGGGCTCGGCCCACCCCTCGCTGTAGGCGCAGCCCGTCGTCCCCGGCCCAACGGCCTCGATCATCTGGCAGTTGGTGTACCAAGTGGAGAGCTGTGTCCACCGCACTTCGGCCGAGCCATCGCAGTCGTAGTCGTAGCCCCCAGAGGCTGTCTGCACCGCGAACCACTCTGTCTGTCCTGGGAAGACCAGTCCGTCGCCTCCGTCGCAGTCGCCATCGCACTCAGTGATCCCGTCGAGGTCCCCGTCGAGTTCGTTGGCCCCGAGCTGCCCATCGCAGTCG